>NZ_AKIU01000085.1:0-81591 GCF_000282675.1 Pantoea sp. GM01
GGCGGGTGCCCCTGCCGATTGCGAACCTCAGGTTCGTCAGTCTGCGAAAGTGCAGTTCGGTGACTACCAGGCCAACGGTATCATGGCCGTGGCGAAAAAACTGGGTCAGGCACCGCGCCAACTGGCTGAGCAAGTGATTCAGCACCTGGACCTCAACGGCATCGCCAGCAAGGTCGAAATTGCCGGTCCCGGCTTTATCAACATCTTTCTGGACCGTGCATGGCTGGCGGCGCAAACCGCCCAGGCCCTGCAGCTGCCGCGCCTGGGCGTAAGCACCGTTTCGCCGCAAACTATCGTGGTGGATTACTCCGCGCCGAACGTGGCGAAGCAGATGCACGTCGGTCACGTGCGCTCCACCATCATCGGTGATGCTGCCGTGCGTACGCTGGAGTTTCTCGGTCACAAGGTGATTCGCGCCAACCACGTCGGTGACTGGGGCACGCAGTTCGGCATGCTGATTGCCTATCTGGAAAAGCAGCAGAATGAAAATCACGAAGCGATCGCGCTGGCCGATTTAGAAGCCTTCTACCGCGAAGCTAAAATCACCTATGACGCCGACGAAGCCTTTGCGGAACGCGCGCGCAGCTACGTGGTGAAACTGCAAGGTGGCGATGAGTATTGCCGCAGCATGTGGAAGAAGCTGGTCGATATCACCATGAGTCAGAACCAGCTGGTGTACGACCGCCTGAACGTGACGTTGACGCGCAAAGACGTGATGGGCGAAAGCCTGTACAACGACATGCTGCCGGGCATCGTCGCTGATTTGCGTGAAAAAGGTCTGGCGGTTACCAGCGAAGGCGCCACCGTGGTTTTCCTTGATGAGTTTAAAAACAAGGAAGGCGAACCGATGGGCGTGATCATTCAGAAGAAAGATGGCGGCTATCTCTACACCACCACCGACATCGCCTGCGCCAAATACCGCTTCGAAACCCTGCATGCCGATCGCGTGCTGTACTACATCGATTCGCGTCAGCATCAGCATCTGCAGCAGGCGTGGACCATCGTGCGCAAAGCCGGTTATGTGCCAGAATCGGTTCCGCTGGAACACCATGCGTTTGGCATGATGCTGGGCAAAGATGGCCGTCCGTTCAAAACCCGCAGCGGCGGCACCATTCGCCTCGCGGACCTGCTGGATGAAGCCGTTGAGCGCGCGCATGCGTTGGTAAGCGAGAAGAATCCAGAGATGTCGGCGCAAGAGCTGAAAGATCTGTCAGAAGTGGTCGGTATCGGCGCGGTCAAATACGCTGACCTGTCAAAAAGCCGCACCACCGATTACATCTTCGACTGGGACAACATGCTGGCATTTGAAGGCAATACCGCGCCTTACATGCAGTATGCCTACACGCGTGTGTTATCGGTGTTCCGCAAAGCCGGCATTGATGCCGATAGCCTGAGCGGCGACATGGTACTGACTGAAGAGCGCGAAGCGCAGCTGGCCACTCGCTTGCTGCAGTTCGAAGAGGTGATTACTCAGGTCGCACGCGACGGCACGCCACACGTGATGTGTGCTTACCTGTATGAGCTGGCCGGTCAGTTCTCTGGCTTCTATGAGCACTGCCCAATTCTCTCCGCCGAAGATGAGACTATTCGTAACAGCCGCCTGCAGCTGGCCGCCTTAACCGCGAAGACGCTGAAGCAAGGTCTGGATACGCTGGGCATTAAAACCGTCGAGCGCATGTAATACCTTTTTAGCGGAGCGTGTCTAAGGACATTCTCCGCTAACCTTTTGTTTCCCACCCGCTCAAACTCACCGCCAACGCCTTACGCTTTATCCTCACTTTCCCAGCCGATAGTCCACTTACTCCAATACCCTTTTTGACCCGCTTTTATCCGCCCGTCATTGGCAATTTTCCCGTGAATTTGCCAATACCAAAATTTACGACACAGCTCACCAAATAAACAAAACTCATACCTTGATAACCATTTTATGGCAGACAAACTTACGCTGCCCCCCTAATTTGGTAATCGAAGTTGAAACAAAAATACCTTTAACAAGCTGTTTTAACAGCAAAAAATAATAATAACTCTCCCTGCCGTCGGGTTAACGTGATGCCGTTGATGTCCATTAGCGCAGAGAAAAGTCTTAACCCGGCGACGTAATTAATAAAAAAATCAGAGCGTACCCTATGAGCAATCACGACATTATCGATGTAAAAGGCTGGATCGACGCCCGCCCGATCACCGGATACCAGTGGCTGACCCTCGCCCTGTGTTTCATCATCATCATGTTTGATGGCTACGACGCGGCAGCAATGGGTTTCATTGCACCGGCCCTGATTGAAGATTGGGGCATTAGTCATGCGGAAATGGGACCTATTCTTGGTGCCGCCATGTTTGGCGTGGCGATTGGCGCGCTGATCGCTGGCCCGTGGTCGGACAAATTGGGGCGCAAGCGCGTGCTGCTGCTGTCGATTGCCGTGTTTGCCTGCTTCAGCCTGCTGAGCGCCTTCGCCCGCACGCCGCTGGAAATGGGTGTGTTACGTTTTCTCACCGGTCTGGGGCTGGGTGCGGTGATGCCAAACTGCGTCACGCTGGTGTCGGAATATATGCCGGAGCGCCGCCGCAGCCTAATGATCACCGTGATGTACAGCGGCTTTAATATTGGTTCCGGGCTGGGCGGATTCATTGCTGCTGGCATGCTGCCGCACTATGGCTGGCAAGCGGTATTGGGCTTTGGCGGCCTGCTGCCACTTCTGATGTTGCCCCTCCTGCTGTGGCTGTTACCCGAATCGGCCATGTATATGGTGGTACGTAAGGTCAGTCGCGACAAAATTGCCGCCGTGCTTAAGCGCCTTGGCGGTGAGTTTGCCGCAGGGACCGCCTTTGTGCTTAATGCACCGGTGATCCCGAAGAAAGCCCAGGTGCTGCAACTGTTCAGCCGTGGATATGCGGGCGGTACGCTGGTGCTGTGGCTGACCTACTTTATGGGACTGTTTGTCATCTACCTGCTCAACGGCTGGTTGCCGACCATTATGCGGTCCGGCGGTGTGACGCTGGAACGCGCAGCGATTGTTGCCGGCTTATTCCAGCTGGGTGGAACGGTTGGCGGCCTGCTGGTCGGTGGGCTGATGGACCGGTTTAAAGCTAAATACGTTATTGCCCTGTTCTATCTACTCGGCAGCTTCTGCCTGGTATCGCAGGGAATCTGGGGCTTTGGCCCTAATCTGCTGGCACTGCTGGTCTTCATGGCAGGTATTTGCATCAACGGGGCGCAAACCGGCTTACAGGCATTTTCTCCGGCTTTCTACCCCACCGAAATGCGCGCCACTGGCGTGTGCTGGATGCACGGTATTGGCCGTAGCGGTGCCATTATCAGCTCCTCTCTGGGCGGCGTGCTGCTCGGCGTATTTCCTGGGCAAACCGCTATTTTTATCGTTTTGTCGCTCCCGGCAGTTTTGGCGGCACTCTCCATCACCCGACATCACCCTGCGCAGGTGGCCCGTCAGGTCAAAGGCATCGACCTTAATGACCTGCCGTCCCTGTCGCGTACCCTGAATAATCGATGAAATAGAGGTCACAACTCATGGCTAAAATCATAGGCGGTCTGGCAGTTTCTCATACACCTACCATTGGCTTTGCGGTCGATCACAACAAGCAGCAGGAAGGTGCCTGGGCACCGATATTCGATGGCTTTGCGCCAATGCAGCGTTGGCTGGAGGAGAAGAAACCGGACGTGCTGCTGTATGTGTTTAACGATCACGTCACCTCGTTCTTTTTCGATCACTACTCAGCCTTTGTACTGGGCATTGATGACGACTATGCCGTCGCCGATGAGGGGGGTGGCGCGCGCGATCTGCCGCCGGTAAAAGGCCATGCAGCGCTGTCGCAACATATTGGTGCCAGCCTGATGGCCGATGAGTTCGATATGTCATTCTTCCAGGACAAAGCGCTGGATCACGGCCTGTTCTCTCCGCTGTCGGCGCTGGCGCCGTGGCAAGGCGGCTGGCCAATGCAGGTAGTTCCGCTGGCGGTGGGCGTTTTACAGTTCCCGATTCCAACGGCGCGACGTTGCTACAAATTGGGCCAGGCGCTGAAACGCGCGGTGGAGAGTTTCCCCGAAGACCTGAAGGTTGCCGTGGTGGCGACCGGTGGCGTCTCACATCAGGTACACGGCGAGCGCTGCGGCTTCAACAATCCAGAATGGGATGCCCAGTTTATCGATCTGCTGGTCAACGACCCTGAGCGTCTGACCGAAATCACTCTGGCGGAATACGCCACGCTCGGTGGTCTGGAAGGCGCCGAAGTGATCATGTGGCTGATCATGCGCGGTGCGCTGTCGGCTAACGTTGAGAAACTGCATCAGGACTACTATCTGCCGTCAATGACCGGCATCGCCACGCTGATCCTCGAAAACCAATCGCGCGAGGCACCGGTAGATGTGCATCAGCGCCAGCGCGATAAGATCAACCTGCAGCTCAGCGGGGTGGAAAAACTGCCAGGCACCTATCCCTTTACCCAAGCGCGCAGCCTGAAGGCGCTGCGAATCAACCGCTTCCTGCACCGCATGATTCAACCGGAATGGCGTAAGCGTTTCCGCGCGGAGCCGCAGGCGCTGTATCAGGAAGCCGGGCTGACCGCTGAAGAGCAGGCGCTCATCACCCAGCTCGACTGGCGTGGCATGATCCACTACGGCGTCAGCTTCTTCCTGCTGGAAAAACTGGGTGCAGTGGTCGGCGTGTCTAACCTGCATATCTACTCGGCGATGCGTGGCGAAACGCTGGAGCAGTTCCAGCAGACGCGCAATCAACAGGTGCTCTACTCTGTGGCGGGGAAAGCAGACTGATGTTTACGCAACCGGTCATTGACTGCCATCACCACGTTTTTGATCCCAAAAACTTTCCCTGGGCGCCCGAAAGCGCCTATAACCCGGACGGGCACGAGCTGGCGACGCCAGATTACTATCGCGCCGTGATGCAGGCCTACAACATCCGCCATTCGCTGATTGTCGGTCCGACCTCGGGTTACAACACCGACAACCGCTGCCTGCTGGATACCATCAAGCGCGGTGAAGGCCGTTTCAAGGGGATTGCGGTCACGCCGCGTGATGTCGATAGCGATACGCTCGCCAGCCTGAAAGCGCAGGGCATTGTCGGGATCGCGCTTAACGTGGCGATGCTGGGCACCGAACCGTTTATCCAGCTGGATGGCCTGATGGGCAGGCTGGCGGAGCTGGATCTGTTTGCCCAAATTCAGGTGCAGAACGACCAGCTGCTGGCACTGATGCCGCTGCTGTCACGCACCCGCGCGCGCCTGCTGATTGATCACTCAGGTCGACCGGACGTCAGCGCAGGCCTGAAGCAACCGGCGTTTCAGGCGCTGCTGTCGCTGGCCGATCAGCAGCGCACCAGCGTGAAACTGTCCGGGCTGGCGAAATTTTCCCGCCAGCCTTATCCCTTCAGCGATGGTCATCCCTATCTGCGGGCACTGCTGCAGGCGTTCGGTGCCGAAAACTGCATGTGGGGATCCGACTGGCCCTTCCTGCGCGCCAGCGAACGCATGGATATGGGCACGCAACTGCTGCTCATCGAACAGCTGATCCCCGACGAAAAGAGCCGCCTCCAGGTGCTGTGGCACACGCCAAAGCGGCTGTTTGGTTTTACTGAACTACAGGAGTCACGATGAGAACCCTCTACGTTTTGAACGGCCCGAACCTCAATTTGCTGGGTACCCGTGAGCCGGAAACTTACGGTGCCGATACGCTCGAGAGCGTGGAAGCGCTGTGCCGGGCGACGGCCGAAGAGTTGGGCGTTGCCATTGAGTTTCGCCAGACTAACCACGAAGGTGAAATGATCGAGTGGATCCAGCAGGCACGCCTGCAGGCGCAGGCGCTGGTGATCAACCCGGCGGCATGGACGCACACTTCGGTGGCGATCCGTGATGCGGTCACCGGGGTAGCGCTGCCGCTATGGGAAGTGCACATCACGAACGTGCATAAACGTGAGCCCTTCCGTCACCACTCCTATCTTTCGGACGTCGCGCAGGGTGTTATCTGCGGCTACGGCATTCGCGGCTATCGCTATGCGTTGATGGAAGCAGCACACGCGGGCTAATTATTCGCCCTGCCCGCACACTTCACGCAGGCAGCGGATCAACGCATCCGCTGCCGGAGAGTGCAGGCAGCCCGCGCGCACCGTCAGCCCGATGGCGCGTTCGGTATCCGGTAAAGGCACCGGCAACGCCACCAGCGCGCCGGATGCCAGCTCAACTTCCAGCTGATGAGCGGAGACCGCCGCCAGCATATCCGACTGCATTAGCAAGCCTCGCACCAGTGCCAGATCGCCGGTTTCCAACAGCGGATCGGGCGCCGGAATGCCCATCGCCTGGAAACTGTTATTCAGCAGATAGCGCGCTGGCGTTGCCGAACGCGGCAGAACCCAACGCGCAGCGCGCAGATCGTCGGTAGCAATCTCGCGTCCCACCAGCGGATGATCGTGGCGCGCCAGCAACACCATACGCTCGGAGAACAGCGTTTCGCGCGTGACGTCCAGCGCGTCTTCATCACGGCGCAGCGCACCAAAGATAAAATCAATATCGCCAGAGCGCATTTCTGCGGCCAGTACGCCAAAGGCACTTTCACTGGTCACCACGCGCACGCCCGGATAACGCGCCGTCAGCATCACGATCGCCTGCGGCAGAATGCGCGTACGTCCCAGCGGCAGCGCACCGACGCGCACGGTCCCCTCCAGAATCCCGCTACGCGCGGCAATATCGGCCGGAATATGGCGCAGTTCATTCAGAGCCCGCCGTACGTAAGGCTCGATTTCACGCCCGGCCAGCGAGGGCATCATGCCATGTGGCGTACGCTCCAGCAGCGCGAGGCCGGCGCCATTCTCCAGCACGCGCAGCGCAGCGCTCACCGCCGGTTGACTGAGTCCGAGACGCGCCGCCACCGTCTGCATATGCCGCGTTTGACACAAGGTGATAAAAATTTGCAGGCGACGCACGTTAAACAGCCACAGCGGTTCCGCATCGTTACGTTGTGCGCCGCGCCCCTGTAGTTTTGCCAGGCGCTGCGGTACCTGATGCAACTCCTCAATCGCGCGTAAGGCGCGCGGCAGCACACATTTGCCAAAGTCAGTTAGCATCATGCCGCCAGCGTGGCGCTCAAACAGCGTGACGCCTAACGTGAGTTCCAGGTCGCGAATGGCACGCGTAATCGCCGACTGGGTGCGAAATAATTCATCTGCCGCACGAGAAACACTGCCCTGCGCTACCACCTGACAAAAGGCTCTGATTTGCATCAGGTTTGTCAGTTCCTGACTCGCATTTTCCGCCATCTTTCCCTGCCCACTTTCTCCACCGATCGATGTCGCAATATAAATAAAACGCATACCCGCTGCAATCAAATGAATTATCCGCACCGCGCCGGCAGTGACAGCATGGAAAAAACAGCGGAGGAGTATGCCATGACTGATAACACCCCAAAAAAAACCGCGCTGGTGGTCAGCGCTCACTCAGCGGATTTCGTCTGGCGCGCGGGTGGCGCCATCGCGCTTCATCATGCGCAGGGCTATGAGGTTCACGTTGTCTGTCTCTCATTTGGCGAGCGCGGTGAATCGGCCAAGCTGTGGCGTAAAGGTGAGATGAGTGAGGCGAAAGTGAAAGCGGCCCGGCGCAGCGAGGCGCAGGCGGCGGCCGACATTCTGGGTGCCAGCATCGAATTTTTTGACCTCGGCGATTATCCGCTGCGTGCCGACAAAGAAACCCTGTTCCGTCTGGCCGACGTTTACCGCCGGGTGCAGCCGCACTTTGTCCTGACGCACTCGTTGCAGGATCCCTACAACTACGATCATCCGATGGCCACGCATCTGGCGCAGGAAGCACGCATTATTGCCCAGGCTGAAGGCTATCGTCCGGGCGAAAAAATCATTGGTGCACCGCCGGTCTACTGCTTCGAACCGCACCAGCCAGAGCAGTGCAGCTGGAAACCGGATGTACTGCTGGATATCACCTCAGTGTGGGATAAAAAATATCAGGCGATTCAGTGCATGGCCGGGCAGGAACATCTGTGGGAATACTACACGCGCGTGGCGCAGCAGCGTGGCGTGCAGGCCAAGCGTAACGTCGGGATCACCAGTCAGCGCGATATCGTTTATGGCGAAGGTTATCAAAGCATCTTCCCGCGCGTAACGGAGGATCTGGCATGAGCCTCATCGGTAAAAAAGGCGTGGCGGTACGCCATATTCAACGTGCTGCTGCGGTGGATATCGATGTCCTGGCCCGTTCAGGTGTCGCCACCGTGCATGAAGCGCAGGGGCGCGCAGGCTTGCTCGATCCCGCCATTCGCCCCATTCAGCAGGATTGTGGCATTGCTGGCAGTGCGATCACCGTGCTGGTGGCGCCAGGCGATAACTGGATGTTCCACGTGGCAGTGGAATTGTGTCAGCCGGGCGATGTGCTGGTGGTAGCGCCCACCTCACCGTGCAGCGACGGCTTTTTCGGCGATCTGCTGGCAACCTCGCTTCAGTCGCGCGGTGTACGCGGACTGGTGGCGGATGTTGGGGTGCGTGATAGCCGCACCTTGCGCGCAATGGGTTTCGCGGTCTGGTCGCGTGCGGTATATGCGCAAGGCACCGTGAAAGAGACGCTCGGTTCGGTCAATGTCCCGCTAGTGTGCGCCGGACAGCTGGTCTGGCCCGGTGACGTGATCGTGGCCGATGACGACGGCGTGGTAGTGGTGCCGCGCAGTGACGCCGCCAGCGTGGCAGAAAAAGCGCGTCAGCGTGAAGCGCTAGAGGAGAGTAAACGCGCCCGCCTGGCAGACGGTGAACTGGGGCTGGATATTTACCAGATGCGCCCGCGCCTGGCGGAAAAAGGCCTGCGCTATCTCGACACGCTTGAGCAACTGGAGGAGTAAACCATGCGCCAGCGTCGCATTCCCTGCTTGTTGATGCGCGGCGGCACCTCAAAAGCCGCCTGCTTTCTGGCCCAGGATCTGCCAGCCGATCCCACGGCGCGTGACCGGGTGCTGCTAGCGGTGATGGGATCGCCCGATATCCGTCAGATAGATGGCCTGGGGGGCGCCGATCCGCTGACCAGCAAAGTGGCGATCGTCAGCGCGTCCAGCCGCGACGATGCCGATGTCGATTATCTGTTTGCCCAGGTCAATGTCGATCGCCCCAGCGTCGATTACGGACAAAACTGCGGCAATATTCTCGCTGCCGTCGGCCCCTTCGCCGTCGAGCGCGGGCTGGTCGCGGCGGGCCGTGAATGCACCATGGTGCGCATTTTTATGCACAACACCGGGCAAATTGCCGAAGCAACGTTCGCCACGCCCGGCGGGGAAGTCGACTATGACGGCGAACTGCGCATTGACGGCGTACCGGGCACGGCGGGCGAGATCGCCCTCACCTTCAACGATATTGCGGGATCGAGCTGTGGCGCCCTGCTGCCGACCGGTCAACCGCGCGATCGCTTTGACGGTATCGACGTCACCTGCATCGACAACGGTATGCCGGTGATCCTGGTGCGAGCTGCGGATGTTAATCGCAGCGGCTATGAAAGCCGCGACGAATTAGACAACGACAGCGAGCTGAAACAGCGGCTGGAGTCGATTCGCCTGCAGGCTGGGCCACGCATGAATCTGGGTGATGTCAGCCAGCGCACGGTGCCGAAAGTGACCCTGCTGGCTGAGGCACGTCACGGCGGTGCGATCAGCTCACGCACCTTTATTCCCCACCGCTGCCACGCCTCGATTGGCGTGCTCGGCGCGGTGAGCGTCGCCAGCGCCTGTTTGATTCCGGGCAGCGTCGCCGACGGTCTGGCGCGTACCAGCGATGCGCCTCAGCAGCGTCTGAGCGTGGAACATCCGAGCGGTGAGTTCAGCGTGCTGCTGCAGCGCAGCGGCGATAACCCGCTGGCGGGCTGCGGTCTGCTGCGCACCGCGCGCGCCATTTTTGCCGGTGAGGTGTTGATTCCGGCGGCGATTTGGCCATTCAGCATGGAGTAATGGATGAACATCACGTTTATCGGTTTTGGTGAAGCGGGCGGCATTCTGGCCCATGACTTACAGGCGCAGGGCAATGCGGTGACGGTATGGGATCGCAAAGCCCTTGAGGCGGAGAACCTGCCCGCGTTGCGGCAAAAAGCGCAGCACAGCGGCGTGCGGTTAGCCAACTCGCTGGCTGAAGCGCTGCAGAATGCCGTACTGGTGTTCTCCACGGTCACCGCATCGCAGGCACTGAACGTGGCGCAGCAGGCCGCAGCGCTATTACACCATGGCCAGCATTTTCTCGATCTCAATTCCGTGGCACCGCATACCAAACGCGCTGCGGCGGAGGTGATTAGCGCCAGCGGTGCCAGCTATGTCGACGTGGCGGTGATGGCGCCGGTGCCGCCAAAGCGCCTGGCTACGCCGCTGCTGATTGGCGGCGTTCAGGCTGCTCAAGTGCAGCCGCTGCTGCAACAGCTCGGTTGCAACAGCCGCCTGCTGGGTTGCGAAGTGGGTGAAGCCTCGGCGATTAAGATGTGCCGCAGCGTCATGATTAAAGGACTGGAAGCGCTGACCACCGAATGTCTGAGTGCGGCGAGGCAGTACGGCGTTGAAGAAGCGGTGCTCGACTCGCTGCACGCCAGTTTTCCTTCGCTTGGCTGGAACGATCAGCTGCCGCACTACCTGATCAGCCGCGTGGCGGAACACGGCCAGCGCCGCGCTGAAGAGATGCAGGAAGTGGTGAAAACGCTGCAAGACGTCAACGTACCGGCCGCGATGAGCGCAGCAATTGTTGCGACACAGCAAGGGCTGATTGATGCGTTAAACGCACGTTCCCTGCGCTATCAACAACTGACACCGTTCATCTGGCAAGAGACACTGGATAAGATCTATCCACCTCAATGAGTTATACGGATAGAGGTATGCGTTTTGTTTATCGGCAATTGTTTACATTTTTGCAACAGCGTAGCGTAAGCGAGACGAGAAGCACGTTTAAAACAATAAATATCGGAAGCAAAAAATGAAGAGTAGAGCATCTGTCGCCCTTTCCCTGCTGCTGGCAGCGGGTATCGGCCAGGCCAGCGCCGCCGCGCTGGACGCCAGCCACACCAACCAGGTCATGACCAGTGTGAAAAATAGCATCAGCGCGCAACACAGTACCGGCTGCGTGGCGGTGGTCGATGCCAGCGGCACGCTGCTGGCCTTCCAGCGCCTTGACGGCGCGTCGCCGGGTTGTGTGGATGCCGCAATAGGTAAAGCCCGCACCTCGGCGCTGTATCACGCCCCCTCACTGAAATTTATGCAGCGTTTGCAGAGCGGTGAAACCACCGTTCTCGCCATCCCGCATGCCGTCGCACTCGGCGGGGGCTTCCCGCTCCAGCTGCAGAATGAAGTGGTCGGCGCCGTCGGCGTTAGCACCCCCAAACAGGAACTGGACAATCAGGCTTCAGAGGCTGCCGCTCAGGCGCTGAAGTAACTTCAAGGAATCTTTTCTGATGACTCTTTCACGCCGCCGGCTATTGACCGGCACGGCGGGCCTGCTGGTGGCTGGCGTCCTGACGCAGGTGCTGCCCGGCAACCTCGCTTTCGCGGCCCCCCCGCTGGCCGCCGCGGTTGCGCCCTCCGCCAGTTTTCGCGCAATTTCCGTCACCCTCACCGGGCTGGAACAGCCGGATACTCTACTGGCCCAGCGCCTGTACAGCTGGCTGCACGAGCATGTCCCGCAGCTTGATAGCCAACTCGATACACTCAGCACGCTATTGCAGCAGCAGCCCGCCGCCAACGGCAGCACGCTATTGACGCTGTTGAGCTCCCAGCCCAAGGCATTGAACGACCTTTATCAGGCGCTGGTTTCCGGTTGGTATCTGGGCGTCGTCGGCCCGCTGCCACGGCCGCAATGCATCGCCTTCGAAAATATTGTCAGCTATCAGCGGGTACGCGATTGGCTGTTACCACCGAGCTACGCGCCGGGGCAACCTAACTTCTGGACGCAACCGCCAGCAAGGAGAGCACATGTCTGATTCATTAAGCGCCGATGTGGTGGTGATTGGTGCCGGTATTGCCGGTTCACTGGCGGCACTGAAGATGGCTAACGCCGGCGCGTCGGTGCTGATACTGGAGTCCGGGCCGGAGATCAAACGCGACCGCGCAGTGGAATATTTCCGCAACTCGCCGTTTAAAGGCGACTTCACTGAACCCTATCCGCCGCAGCCGTGGGCACCGCAGCCGAAATTTATTCCCAGTGATAATAACTATCTGATCCAGAAAGGCCCAGATCCCTATCGCGCCCAGTATCTGCGCGGTACTGGTGGCACCACGTGGCACTGGGCTGGCCAGGCGTTCCGCCTGTTACCCAACGATATGCGTATTCAGTCGCTGTACGGCGTTGGTCGTGACTGGCCGATCAGCTATGCCG
The DNA here is from genome assembly GCF_000282675.1 of Pantoea sp. GM01. Lineage (NCBI taxonomy): Bacteria > Pseudomonadati > Pseudomonadota > Gammaproteobacteria > Enterobacterales > Erwiniaceae > Pantoea > Pantoea sp. GM01. The sequence continues at coordinate 12,348 of NZ_AKIU01000085.1, forward strand.
AGCTGGAGCCTTATTACTGTGACGCCGAGTATCAGATGGGCGTATCCGGCGATAGCGATCTGGCTTCTCCACGCTCACGCCCTTACCCGCTGCCAGGCATCCCGCTGCCGTACGGTTTTGATCGCCTGAAGCAGCGTCTCGGTCCGCTGGGTTATGAGGTTGGCATTGGTCCACAGGCACGCAACAGCATCGCCTATGACGGTCGTCCAGCCTGCTGCGGCAATAATAACTGCATGCCAGTGTGCCCGATTGATGCGCAGTATCACGGCGGCATAGCGGCACGCAAGGCGCTGGATGCCGGGGTGAAAATTGTCACCAACGCGGTGGTGTTTCGCATTGAAGCCGACGATAAAGGCACCATTCAGGCGGTGCATTATCTTGACCAAAACAAAGTGCGCCATCGCGTCACCGGCAAACAGTTTGTCCTGACGGCGAACGGCATTGAGAGCCCGAAAATCCTGCTGATCTCCGCCAGCGAACGCTATCCGGACGGCATCGCCAATCGTTCCGGTATGGTGGGGCGTAATCTGATGGATCATCCAGGATCGTCGGTAGAGTTTTACGCCGATGAGCCGGTGTGGTTTGGGCGTGGCCCAATGCGTCCCGGCAGTATCAATAATCTGCGTGACGGTGATTTCCGCGCTGAACGTTCGGCGCTGCGTATCGACCTCTCCAATACCTCGCCGGTGCGCTATCTCACCGAACGCCTGGTGCGTCAGGGTTATTACGGCCAGGCGCTCAATGACAAGCTGGCTTTCCAGGCCGAGCGTTTTGTCCAGCTGAAGTGCCTGCTGGAGATGCTGCCGGAACCGCAGAACCGCGTCACCCTGAGCAAAACGGAAAAAGATGCCTGGGGCATTCCTCGTCTCGAGGTTCATTACAGCTTCCCGGAATACGTGCATCGCGGCTATGACCAGTCGATGGTCGACTTCCAGCGCATGGTTAAACAGATGGGCGGAACGGAGGCGATTTATAGCCCACGCGGGGTTTACGACAACAATCAGCACATCACCGGCACCATGATCATGGGTAGCAATCCGCAGGATTCGGTGGTGGATGGCCACTGCCGCACTCACGACCACCCGAACCTGTTTATCGCCGGCACCGGCATTATGCCCTCAGCGTCGACGGTGAACTCCACCCTGACCGGCACCGCGCTGGCGCTACGCATGGCCGACAGCGTGCTGGCAAGCTTATAAGGATTACCCGATGAAACCTGTATTTCTTCAGGCCGCTATCGCGCTGGTCCTGATGCAGTGTGCCGTGGCTCAGGCGGCAGACAACGCCGCGCAGATTAAACGCGGTGAATATCTGGCACGCGCCAGCGACTGTACCGCTTGCCATACCGCCACCAACGGTCCGCTGTTTGGCGGCGGCTTTGCCGTCAGTACGCCTTTCGGTCAGATCTGGGGCAGCAATATCTCCGCCGATAAGCAGTTCGGAATTGGTAGCTGGAGTGACGATCAGTTTGTTGCCGCGGTACGCGACGGCATTGGCAAAAACGGCGAGCAGCTCTATCCGGCGATGCCGTATGACTCCTTCACCAAAATGAAGCGCGACGATGTGCTGGCGATTAAAGCCTATTTACTGTCGATGCCGCCGGTACATCAGGCCTCACCCCAAACCGACCTGCCGTTCCCGTTCAACCAGCGTTGGGGCATGCGCTTCTGGAAATGGTTAAACTTTGATAAGGGCGAATTACAGAACGATGCGCAGCAGAGCGCGCAGTGGAATAACGGTCGCTATCTGGTCGAAGCGCTGGCGCACTGCGGCACCTGTCACACACCACGTAATTTGACCATGGGCATGGACAGCGATCACGCGCTGGCCGGTGGCGATCTCGGTGGCTGGACGGCGTACAACATTACACCGGACAAGCAGGCGGGCATTGGCAACTGGAGCCAGCAGCAGCTGGTAACCTACCTGAAAACCGGGTTTGTCGCTAATAAAGCCAGCGCCTCCGGTCCTATGGCCGAAGCGATTGAGCACAGCCTGCAATATCTGCCGGACAGTGACTTGCAAGATATCGCTACCTATCTGCGCAGCGTCAAGCCACAGGCGGATAAGCAGCAAACCAAGCCGCGTGATAGCTGGGGACAAGCGTCAACCGCGTTGATTGCACTGCGCGGCGCAGATGACGCAACGCGCAACGCGCAGCCCGGTGCGGTGCTGTTTGCCGGCAACTGCGCCAGCTGTCACGGTGCGGAAGGTGCGGGATCGGGCACGGGCTTCCATGCTTATCCATCGCTGTTCCACCACACCAGCACCGGTGCGACAGATGCACCCAACGTGGTGTCAGTGATCCTCAACGGTGTGCATCGTCACATGACAGAAGGCGACGTGTTTATGCCCGCCTTTGCGCCGGAGCTGAGCGATCAGCAGGTGGCTGACGTCAGTAACTTTGTCAGTCAGCAGTTTGGTAATCCGGCAGCGGCCGAGGTGAGTGCGAAGCAGGTTAAGGAATTAAGGCAGGATGCAAAGCTGGCTTATCCACCCCTCTTCAGTCAGGGGGATAAGCCTTAATTGAGACTATCGGCGGCGCCATAAGCGTCGCCGATAGTTTAGTGGTTACTGATAATTCACCGTCACTTCACTGCTCACCACGCGCAAGCCCGGCGGCAATGCGCCCTTGCCCTGAAAACCAAAGGCCAGATGCAGCGTCTCTTCTGCGGCGACGTTGGCTAAACCCCGGGTACTGCCGCTGGCCCCTTCGATTTCGACACAGCGATCGGCGGCACATAAGCGCACCAGCAAACCCGACGGCGCAGGACGGCTAAGCTGATAGCGCCAGTTCACCACAGAAATAGTGCCCGGTGCGGATGACGGCGCACGCAGCGCCGGCGTCTTCAGCCAGTTACCGCGCACGCCGAGGCTGGGGCCGCTGGCGTTGGCGGTCCAGGCACCACTGGCCGCGTTGGCCGCGAGCGGCATCGCCATTATCGGCAACATCATTAATGCCCAGCACCAGCGGCGCATTACTTGCCTCCAATGGTGGCGGTCATGCGGATCTGACGGTTATCGGTCAGTTCCATATTCGACAGCACGATCAGCTGCGGCAGATTGCGGCGCAGGAAGCGCGCCAGCAGCGCACGCAGCGGATGATTCACCAGCAATACCGGCGGCGCGCCCGCCATCTCTTGCTGCTGCAGCGCACCTTGCGCCTGCACCAGTAAGCGATCGGCCAGACCCGGCTCGAGTCCACCGCCGCCCTGCAATGCCTGCAGCAGCAGACGCTCCAGCGTGGCATCGAGGCCAATCACCTGCACTTCGCCATTGCCCGGGAACCACTGCTGGGTGATGGCACGTCCCAGCGCCACGCGGACCACGCTGGTCAACTCCTGAGGATCGTTCTGCACCGGCGCATGTTCCGCCAGCGTCTCAATAATGGTGCGCATGTCGCGAATCGATACGCGTTCGGTCAGCAGGTTTTGCAGCACTTTGTGCAGCGTGGTCAGGGTGATGACGCCCGGTACCAGATCTTCGGTCAGCTTCGGCATCTCCTGGGTGACGCGATCCAACAGCTGCTGCGCTTCCTGACGACCAAACAGCTCGCTGGCGTATTGGCCAATCAGATGATTAAGGTGGGTTGCCACCACGGTGCTGGCTTCAACCACGGTAAAGCCCTGAATCTGCGCCTGCTCTTTCAATGCGCTATCGATCCAGATCGCCGCCAGACCAAAGGCCGGATCGACGGTCGGCTCACCCGGCAACGAACCGGCGGCGGTGCCTGGATTGATCGCCATCCAGCGGCCCGGATAGGCATCACCGCTGCCAATCTCCACCCCTTTCATCAGGATGCGATAACGCGCGGGCGGCAGTTCCATGTTGTCACGGATATGCACCACCGGCGGCAGGAAACCGACCTCCTGCGCCACCTTCTTACGAATACTGCGGATGCGGCCCAGCAGTTCGCCGTTTTGCAGGTGATCGACCATCGGAATCAGACGATAGCCCACTTCCATCCCCAGCGAATCTTCCAGCTGCACATCGGTCCATGACGCCTCCACAGTGGCTGGCGTCTCCTGCGGTTTGACCAAACCTGAGGATTCTACGGGTTTCTTCGGCTGCATTTCACGACCGCGCAGCCACCAGGCCAGGCCCAACAGCGCAGCGGTGAACAGCAGGAACACCAGGTTCGGCATACCCGGCACCAGACCGAGCAAACCAATCACGCCGCCGCTCAACATCAGCACGCGCGGATTTTTGAACAGCTGGGTCACCATCTGCTCGCCGACATCCTGATCGGTGCCCACGCGCGTCACGATGACACCTGCCGCGGTGGAAATCACCAGCGCCGGGATCTGCGCTACCAGGCCGTCACCGATGGTTAACAGCGTGTAGGTTTCACCGGCGTGACCGAGATCCATACCGTGCTGCACCACGCCGACCAGCAGGCCGCCGATGATGTTAATCACCATGATCAGGATGCCGGCGATGGCATCACCGCGCACGAACTTACTCGCACCGTCCATTGAGCCGTAGAAATCGGCTTCCTGCGTCACTTCGGTACGGCGTTGTTTGGCTTCTTGTTCACCAATCAAACCGGCATTGAGGTCGGCATCGATCGCCATCTGCTTACCTGGCATACCATCCAGCACGAAACGCGCGCCGACTTCGGCGATACGTCCAGCACCTTTGGTGATGACCATGAAGTTGATGATAACGAGGATGATGAACACCACGATACCGATAGCGAAGTTGCCGCCGACGAGGAAGTGACCAAAGGCTTCCACCACGCGTCCGGCGGCATCGGCGCCGGTGTGACCTTCCAGCAGGATGATACGCGTGGAAGCGACGTTCAGTGCTAGGCGCAGCAGCGTCGAGAACAACAGAATGGTCGGGAATGCGGCGAACTCCAGCGTGCGCTGGGTAAACATCGCCACCAGCAGCACCATGATCGACAGCGCAATGTTAAAGGTGAACAGCAGGTCAAGAATGAATGCGGGTAACGGCAGCACCATCATCGACAGGATCAACATGATCAGTACCGGCCCCGCCAGCACCTGCCATTGCGTGTCTTTAAAGTTGCCCGGTAAACGCAGCTTCTCGGCTAAATTAGCCATCGTTTCTGTTCTCTCCTGCAAAGTCCATGTCTGCCGGAACCGGCAGGTTTTTTGGTTTGTTTGGAATCAGGCCGCCTTCACGCTTCCAGCGTCGTAGCTGCCAAACCCAGGCCAGCACTTCTGCCACCGCGCCATACAGCGCGCCGGGAATGAACTGGCCTATTTCCGTGTGTCGATACAGCGCACGCGCCAGCGGCGGCGCTTCCAGAATCGGGATGCGGTGCTCTTTGGCTAATTCACGAATTTTCAGTGCGATATCACCCGCGCCTTTCGCTACCACTTTTGGCGCGTTCATCTTGCCTTCCTGATATTTCAGCGCCACCGAGTAGTGCGTCGGGTTAGTGACGATGACATCCGCTGTCGGCACATCGGCCATCATGCGGCGACGTGCGGCGGCCCGCATCGCCTGACGAATACGCCCTTTGACGTGCGGATCGCCCTCGTTTTGCTTGTGTTCGTCGCGGATTTCCTGTCGCGTCATCTTCAGTTTTTTGAAGTAGCTGTAGAGCTGCCAGAACACGTCAAAACCGACCATCGGGAACAATCCCAGCATGATCAGCCCGCAGCAGGCGGCCATCAGCGTTAGACCGTGGTGCAGCGCGTTGACCGGCGATTCGCTCATCAGGCGCAGCATCTCTTCCCAATGGCTCCAGATGTACCAACCGGCGACCACGCCAACCAGTACCGCTTTCATGATCGACTTCACCAACTCGGCCGCGGTTTGTCCGGAGAACATGCGGCCGATGCCGGTTAACGGATTGAGCTTCTTGAGATCGAACTTGATGGATTTACCGCTGAAGTTGAGACCACCCAATGCCATCGGTCCGGCAAGGGCTACCACCACTAAACCGCCCATTAGCGGCAGCAGCGCAATCACCGCTTGTTTAATCAGGCTGCCAATGTGGCCAATAATCACCTTGTCATCGTTCACCATGCCGTGATCAAAACGAAAACCGGTGGCCACCATGCTCGCCAGGCGCTCCGCCATGCTGTTACCGCCGACCCACAAAATAAGCAGCCCAATCAACAGCATCATCACTGAAGTCAGCTCGCGCGAACGCGGAATCTGCCCCTCCTCACGCGCTTTTTCAAGTCGGTGGGGCGTGGGCGATTCTGTTTTGTCCTCGTTACTCTCTTCAGCCACAACGCACCTCAGCTGGCAGGAATTCTGAGCATAGAATGCCAAAACCCTCTCAGGCTAAAGCGCGGATTAAAGGGGAGAAATGTGAGTTTATTTAGCCATAAGTGAAATTGCGCTCTGCTGCGCGTGAGTTTGCAGGGTGGCGGGCGGGCGATAGAAGCGCACTACGTCGCCCACCAGCAACAGCGCAGGTGAACGCGCTTGTTCTCGTAGCACCGTCTGCGGTAGCTCGGCAAGCGTGGTGATGAGCACGCGCTGATCGGCCCGTGTGCCATTCTCAATGATTGCCACCGGCGTCTGCGCGCTGCGCCCGTGCGCCTGAAGTTGTGCGCTGATGCTGGCGCTCCACTTCAGCCCCATGTAAAACACCAGCGTCTGATTTTCTGCGGCCAAACTGGCATCCGCCAGCTGCGGTTCGCCGCTTTTACCGTGACCGGTAATCAACCGCAGCGACTGCGCACAATCACGATGCGTTAAGGGAATGCCGCTACTCGCCGCACATCCCGCAGCCGCAGTGATGCCAGGCACTATCTGGCAACCTATTCCGGCTTGTTGCAGGCACAGCATCTCTTCGCCGCCGCGTCCAAAGATAAAGGGATCACCGCCTTTTAGTCGCACCACTTGCCGACCGCTTCGGGCTAAATCCACCAGCAGTTGATTAATCTGCTCCTGCTTTAAGCCGTGGCTACCGGGCTGTTTACCCACATCAATCGCCAGCGTGCTCGCCGGCACTTCCGCCATGATCGCCTCACTCACTAAGCGGTCATACACCACCACATCAGCGTGCTTGATCAATCGCCAGGCTTTAAGCGTCAGTAGCTCGACGTCTCCCGGTCCGGCACCGACCAACCAGACGCAGCCTTGCGGTTGCTCACTGCCTGAGGGATTAAACAACTGTTCAAGGGATTCACTGGCTTGCGTCATGGTGTTCTCCGTTACTGCGCCACGCGCAGGGATGAGATCAGTTGTTTCAGCTCCGGAAGGCAGGAGCCACAGTTAGTGCCGCACTTCAGCGCCGCCCCGAGCGCTGCCGGAGAGTCGCAGCCCTGTGCGATTGCCTGGCGGATCGCCACTTCCCCCACGCCAAAGCAGCTACAGAGTGTGCGCCCTTGGCGAGTGCCCTGAGCGGGCCGTCCACCCAAAAGCGCATGCCGCTGCTGCGGCGAATCCGGCGCATGGCTGAAGGCCTGCGCGACAAATTGATGGTCGATCTCCGGCAACCACGGCGCGACATAGAATGCGCACGCCAGCTCGCCTTCACGCCAGCCCAGCACATGCAGCTGCTGCCCCGCCTGCGCCTGCTGCCATTGCAGCTGTGACAAACCCGGCAGCTGCATCAGCCATTCGCCGGCATTTGTGCAGCCCGCCAGGACATAGCGCTGCACCGCGGACTGCGGCGCACGCGACCAATAGAGCAGCTGCGGCGGCGTGATGATGTGCGGCAGCCAGAGCCAACCTTGCCATTGAGGACGTAGCGGCTGTAAACGCACCGCGGTCTGTTTTAATGCCGGTTGACCCGAATCAGGGCAGCAGCTGGCCGCCACTAATCCGTCGACATTAGCCTGGCCGCTGAACTGTCGAGTCCAGTGCATCGGCACAAAGAGCTGCCCGCGCCTGAGTCCGTTATCGATGGTCACGCGCCCACTCCACCACCCTAGCGCCGACTGCACGCGCGTGACGTCGCCATGACTCAAACCGTGTGCCGCCGCATCGAGTGGATGCAGGGCCACAAACGGCTCATCGAAATGCTGCATCAGACGCGGCACGTTGCCGGTACGCGTCATGGTGTGCCACTGATCGCGGATGCGACCGGTGTTCATCAACAACGGATAGTGCTGATTGGTGAGGTTTTTGACGGGCATTGCCGGTGGCAGTAGACGTGCTTTACCGTCGGCATGAAAAAAGTGGCGCTCGGCAAACAGTCGCGCAGTGCCGCTGGGGGCATTGCCATTGATTGGCCACTGCACTGGCTCAAGTTGGTCATACTGCTCGCGCGTAATTGGCGCTAATGCACTGATATCAAATGCGCGCGTACCCTGATTCTCAAAGCCCGAAAGCGCGGCGTGTTCGGCAAAAATCTCGCTCGGATGCTGCCAGGCAAACGCCGCAGCAAAACCGAGGCGCTGCGCCACCTGTGCCAGCAGCCACCAATCAGCCTTTGCTTCGCCTGCAGGCGCGATAAAACTGCGCTGACGAGAAATACGCCGTTCGGAGTTGGTCACCGTGCCATTTTTCTCACCCCACGCCTGGGCCGGTAACAGCACGTCGGCAAACCGCGCGGTATCGCTTTGTGCACTGACTTCCGATACCACCACCAACTCGCAGTTCGCCAGCGCCTGGGCCACGCGATTGCCTTCCGGCATAGAAACCGCCGGATTGGTGCCCATAATCCACACGGCTTTCACGTCACCCCGTTCAATGGCGTTAAACAGATTTAGCGCCGTCAGTCCGGGCTGGCACGCAATGCGTTCGCTACCCCAGAAACGCGCTAGCCTATCAACCTCTTGCGCACTAAAACCCATATGCGCCGCCAGCTGATTGGCTAAACCGCCCACTTCACGTCCGCCCATGGCGTTCGGCTGTCCGGTCAGCGAAAACGGGCCGCAGCCGGCACGGCCGATCTTGCCGGTGAGCAGATGGGCATTGAGGATGGCGTTATTGTTATCGCTACCGGTTTGCGATTGATTGATGCCCATGCACCACAACGTCAGCACCCGCGACTGCGCATTAAACTGCTGCCAAAAAGCGAGGATGTCGCGCTCGTTCAGCTGGCAAGCCTGTGCTACCGCCACCACATCCCACGCTTCACAGGCGGCTAAGGTGCTTTCCACATTCGTCAGATGCGGCAACATGCTGGCATCCACGCCGTCATGATGTACCAGCCAGTTCAGCAGACCGGCAAACAGTGCACTATCCGACCCCGGCTGCAGCGCCAAATGCAGGTCGGCAATGTCACAACTGGCGGTGCGACGTGGATCGATCACGATCAGCTGCATCTCCGGGCGATTGGCTTTAGCCTGCACCAGGCGCTGCCACGCCACCGGATGCGCCCACGCTGCGTTAGATCCCACCAGTACCACCAGATCTGCCTGTTCGAAATCGTCATAGCAGCACGGCACGGCGTCGGCGCCAAAGGCACGCTTGTAACCGATTACCGCTGAGGCCATACATAAACGCGAATTGGTATCGATATTGGCTGCACCAATAAAGCCCTTCATCAGCTTATTGGCGGTGTAATAATCCTCCGTTAACAGCTGCCCCGAGCCGTAAAAGGCCACCGCCTCCGGGCCATGTCGATCGATAATACGACGAAATTCGCTTGCCACATGATCCAGCGCAGCATCCATGCTGACACGCTGACCGTTAATCTGCGGCCACAGCAAACGCCCCTCGTGCGTCAGTGTGTCGCCTAACGTCGAACCTTTCACACACAGCCGACCCAAATTAGCCGGATGCTGGCGATCGCCACTGACCGGCGCATCCAACGCGTTCACCTCCACGCCGCAGCCTACGCCGCAGTACGGACAGGTGGTTTTCATGATGCCGCCGCCAGCGTGAGAATCGGCTGATGACCGAGCCACACTTTGCCGCCCTCCACGCGCACCGGCCAGCAGCGCAGCTGATGCTCAGCGTTATCGAGACTTTGCCCGTCGCGTAGCCGCACACGCTGTTTATAGAGCGGTGAAATCACCACTGGCTCACCCGCTACATCGCCGAGAATACCGCGTGACAGCACGCTGGCTGAGGTGCCGGGTTCAATATCTTCCAGCGCATAAATTGCGTCGCCGAAGCGGAACAAGGCCACGCGCTGACCGCCGAGGCGTGCGCCAATCCCGGCAGAAGGTGGAATGGCATCGGCATCACAAATTGCGCTCCAGGGTTCAGCGGGCAAGGTGGTGGCTGGGATGATCTCCAGCGCCGCAGGCTGACGCTGGCCGCGTACCTGCACATAGTTGAGGGTTTCGTCAGGCTGCTGGCTGTTGATGGTGGCGGTAAACAGCGCACGACGCGAAGGATCCTGCAGCGTGCTGTGCCATTCGCATTGATAACGATCCACCACCAGCTGCATCTCCTGTTCCAGCAGCGCGGCAATGCCGAGTGAATCATCGATCACCACCTGACGCAGATAAGCCAGCCCGCCTTCCATGTTATCCATCCACACGCTGGTGCGTTGCAGACGATCGGCGGTACGCACGTAGAACATCAGAATGCGATCGACATAGCGCAGTAAGGTTTCATCATCGAGATCGCTGGCGAACAGATCGGCATGGCGCGGCTTCATGCCGCCGTTACCGCAGACATAAAGGTTCCAGCCCTTATCGGTGGCAATTACGCCAATGTCTTTGCTTTGCGCTTCAGCACACTCACGCGTGCAGCCAGAGACCGCCATTTTAATTTTGTGGGGTGCGCGCAGCCCTTTGTAGCGATTCTCCAACGCAATGGCGAAGGCGGTGGAGTCCTGCACGCCATAACGACACCAAGTGGATCCAACGCAGGATTTTACCGTGCGCAGCGATTTGCCGTAGGCGTGACCGGTTTCGAAGCCCGCCGCAATCAGCCGCTCCCAGATATCCGGCAGCTGATCGAGGCGCGCACCGAACAGGTCGATGCGCTGACCGCCGGTGATTTTGGTGTAGAGATCGTAGCGAGCTGCCACTTCGCCAATTGCCATCAACCCCTGCGGCGTGATCTCACCGGCCGGCACGCGCGGTACCACCGAATAGGTGCCGTCTTTCTGAATATTGGCAAAGTAGCGATCGTTGGTGTCCTGCAGCGGCAGATGTTGCGGTTTAAGCAGATAGTCATTCCAGCACGACGCCAGCAGCGAACCCACCAGCGGCTTGCACACTTCACAGCCGTAACCGCGTCCGTGGAGCTGTAACAGCTGTTCAAAGCGGGTGATGTTACCAACGCGAATCAAGTGATACAGCTCCTGGCGTGACCAGGCAAAGTGCTCACAGATATCCTTCTTCACTTCCACGCCCTGACTGGCGAGCTGGAACTCCATCACCTGTTTGACCAATGCCGTACAACCGCCGCAGCCAGTGGCGGCTTTCGTGCAGTTTTTTATCGCCGCCATATCGCCACAGCCGCTCTGCACCGCGCTGCAAATGTCCGCCTTGCTGACGTTATGGCATGAACAGATTTGTGCGCTAGCGGGCAATGCCGCCACGCCAGGCGCTTTCGCTGGCGCGCCAGCCAGCTGTGGCAGAATCAGGCTTTCGGGCGCTTCCGGTAGCGGTAGCTGATTGAGCATCATCTGCAGCAGGCTCGCATAATCACTGCTGTCGCCCACCAGCACGCCGCCAAGCAGGGTTTTACCCTCTTTGCACACCACCAGTTTTTTGTAAATGCCTTTGGGATTGTCGATCCACTGATAGCTTTGGCTGTCGGCGGTGCGGCCATGTGCATCGCCAAACGACGCCACTTCTACGCCGAGCAGCTTGAGCTTGGTGCTCATATCGGCGCCGCTGAATGCCAGGTGTTCCTGTGCCAGCTGCGCCGCCAGCACGCGCGCCATTTGATAGCCCGGGGCAACCAGACCAAAAATCTGTCCTTGCCACAGTGCGCACTCGCCAATTGCGTACACCTCTGCGGCGCTGGTGGCACAAGCGTCATCGATCATGATGCCGCCACGTTCGCCCAACTGGATGCCTGCCGCCCGTGCTAGCGCATCACGCGGACGGATACCGGCGGAAAACACCAGCAGATCGGTTTCGAGCAGGCTGCCGTCGGCAAAGCGCAGCTGCAAGCTACCCTCGGGTAAACGCACGATCGCTTCTGTTTGCTTGCTGGTGTGCACCTGCACGCCGAGCGCACTGATCTTGCCGCGCAGCATCTGCGCCCCACCCTCATCCAACTGGACCGCCATCAGACGTGGCGCGAACTCCACCACATGCGTCTCCAGTCCCAGCTGCTTCAGCGCATTGGCGGCCTCCAGACCGAGCAGCCCGCCGCCGATCACTACGCCGCGCGTAGCTTGTTTGGCACAATCGGCAATGGCGTCCAGATCGGCCAATGTGCGGTAAACAAAGCAATGCGCATCATCGTGGCCAGGCACCGGCGGTACAAACGGTACCGAGCCGGTTGCCAGCACCAGCTTATCCCATGCCAGTTCCGCGCCGCTGGCATCACGTAGGCTGCGCTTATCGGTATCAATCGCCACCACTTCACAGCCGCAGCGCAGTTCGATGCCGTATTGCTGAAAGAAGTTATTACTCACCAGCGACAGGTCTTCGGCGCTTTTGCCATTGAAGTAGTCGGTAAGATGCACACGATCGTAAGCCATCTGTGGCTCATCGCCGTAGACCACAATGTGATAGTGCTGATGCAGTTCGCGACTGACCAGCTGCTCGAGAAAATGGTGGCTGACCATGCCGTGACCAATCACGGCGAGAAGAGGTTTGCTCATCATCGGGCTTCCTGCAGCGCTCGGCTGCGTTGTGTTGTCGTCAAGGCCGAACAGCGCGTTGATTCCCACGCGGGCGGCCTGTTGAAGGGGGGGCAACAGCGCGCCAGCCGCCTGGCTGTCGCCAAACAGCAGCACGCCGCGCAATATGCCATCGCGCAAAAACAGGCGGCGATAGTGCTGATGAACAGGATCAAAACTGATGAGGGATGGGCCTTCACTGATGTCACCTGCACTGAACATCTCAATGCCGCTAACTTTAAGCCGCGTACCGTGCTCCTGATAATGAAAATCAGCCAGCGGTTCGCCGGCGAGTTGCGCCGCCAGAACCGCTGCCTGCGCCAGGCAGGGAGCGTTCAAGCCGAAGGTTTCACCGTTGATTTCGCAGCACTCACCGAGGGCATAAACATCTGGCACTGCGCTTTGCAGTTGACGGTTGACGAGAATACCGCGCTGGCATGGCACGCCCGCCGCCTGTGCCAGCGCCACCTCGGGCACCACACCGATAGCGATCACCACCTGTTCTGCCGCGATGACTGCGCCATTGCTGAGCGTGACGCTATCAGCCTCAATTGATTGCAATGACGTGCTCAACCGACATGCAATGCCGCGCTGAGTTAGATGCTGCTGAAGTAGCGCACCCGCCTGGGCATCCAGCTGGCGATCAAGCAGCCACGGACGATGATGTAACAGCGTGACGTCGCGCCCACGCTGGCGCAGTGCCGCCGCCGCCTCCACGCCGATAAATCCGCCACCCACCACGACAACGGGGCCACGCTTCGCCAGCATAATATTCACGTCACGCACGGTGCGGAAACCCTGCACCTGTGGGCGATCAATGCCCGGCAGATCCGGCATGCGCGGCTGCGAACCGCAGGCGAACACCAGCTTGTCCCAGTGCAGCGTGCGCCGATCGGTCAGCACCGTGCGGGCATCAATATCCACCTCCAGCGCCTCTTCCCCCATCAGCAGCTGCACTTGGTGTGCGGCGTACCATTCGGGTGAGTGAATCAGCGTGTCAGTAAAGGCTTTTTCACCCGCCAACACCGGCGATAACATGACGCGGTTGTAATTACCGTGCGGCTCACGGCCGATGACCGTGACAGTGTAACGAACTGCAGAACATTGTTGCAGTTCCTCTACCATGCGCATTGCTGCCATGCCGTTACCAATCACTACCAGTCGCTGCGCCATCTTTGCTCCTTATGCCACTGCCGTTTGCTTTTCATACAGGAAGTGCAGAATTTGCTGGCGCAGTTGGTGATAGCGCGGATCATCGGCCATCGCCACACGTGAACGCGGACGCGGCAAATCGATGTTGAGAATGTCACCAACCTGTGCGGCGGGTCCGTTGGTCATCATTAACACGCGATCGGACAGCAGCACCGCTTCATCCACATCGTGTGTGATTAGCACAATGGTGGTGTTGAGCTCCTGCTGGATGCGCATCACGCTGTCCTGCAAATGGGCTCGCGTTAACGCATCCAGCGCGCCGAACGGCTCATCCAGCAGCAGCACGCGCGGCTTCATCGCCAGCGCTCGCGCAATGCCGACGCGTTGCTTCATGCCGCCGGAGATCTCCGATGGACGCTTATGCATCGCATGCCCCATCTGCACCCGGTTGAGGTTGTGCTCTATCCACTCACGCATCTCGCCTTTGTTCATCTGGCCTTTGAACACTTGCTGCACCGCCAGCTCAACGTTTTGATACGCCGTGAGCCACGGCAGCAGCGAATGGTTTTGAAACACCACGGCGCGCTCTGGACCAGGACCGCTAATCTCACGGTTTTCACACAGCAGCACGCCGCTGCTCGGCTGCGTCAACCCGGCGACCAGGTTCAATAGCGTGGATTTGCCACAGCCGGAGTGACCAATCAGGCTGAGCGTTTCCCCTTCATGGATATCAAAACTGACATTATCGAGAGCGAGGAACTCGCCGCCGCCGGTAGTAAAGCGCTGGCTAACCTGCTGTAAGCGAATGATTGGATTCATTAGGGTTTCCTTATTTATCCCAGCTAAAACGGCGCGCCAGCAGCATCAGCGCTTGCTCAAGTAGCAGCCCGACGACACCAATCACCACGATGGCGATCAGGATGTTTTCTACGTTGAGGTTGTTCCACTCGTTCCAGATCCAGAAACCGATGCCGAGGCCACCGGTCAGCATTTCAGCGGCAACGATCACCAGCCATGCGATGCCCATCGACAAACGCATGCCGGTTAATACCGCAGGCAGCACCGCCGGGAACAGAATGCGGCGCATCACCGTCCACTCATTGAGTCGTAGCACGCGCGCAACGTTGAGGTAATCTTGCGGAATACGCTGCACCCCTTCGGCGGTATTGATCACCATCGGCCAGATTGAGCAGATGAAGATGGTCCAGCTTGAGGCCGGTTCGGCACGTTGAAACAGCAACAGGCCAATCGGCAACCAGGCAAGCGGACTGACCGGACGCAGCAGCGCAATGATCGGATTGAACATGTGCGCGACAAAACTGAAGCGGCCAATCAGGAAGCCTGCGGGAATGCCCACCAGCGCTGCCAGGGCAAAGCCAATCGCCACACGTTGCAACGACGCCACCACGTTCCAGCCAATGCCCTGATCGTTGGGGCCGTTGTTGTAGAACGGATCGGCAAACAGCGTGACGGCAGCCTGCCAGGTGGCATACGGCGTGGGAAAGCCTTTGCTCGACATTGATGCCAGTTGCCAGACAAACAGCAGCAGAATGATGCCGAAGCTGGCGGGGATCAGCCGTTGCAGCAGTGGACGTAACCGACGTTGACGCCGACGCGGTGCGGGTGCCACCTTGAGCGCAATCACCTGTGCAGGTTGCGCGGTAATTGGCGCAGAGTGGAGCGTGCGTGCTTCTGATTTCATCATGACCTCGCTTAACTGCGTTTAATGGCAAAACTGTCGGCATAGGCTGCGGGATCGCTGCCGTCCCACACTTTGCCGTCGAACAGCGTACTGCTGCGCATGTCGCTGCCTGGCACGGCGATGCCGCCCACCGCGCTGGCAGCCTGTTTGTAGATAACGATGCGGTTAATCTGACGCGCCACTGCGGCATAATCTGGCTCGGCTTTCACCATCCCCCAGCGCTTCATCTGCGTCAGGAACCACATACCGTCGGAAATCCACGGGAAACTCACTTCGCCGTCGTGGAAGAAGCGCATGCCGTGCGCGTCCTGCCAGCGCTGACCGAGGCCGTTTTCATAGTGACCCAGCATGCGGCCCTCCAACGTTTCCACTTTGGTATTGATCCACGCGCGGCCAGCGAGAACCTGCGCGGTCTCTTTGCGGTTATCGTCAGAAGCGTCGATCCAGCGTGCGGCTTCCAGCACGGCGGCGGTTAGCGCACGCGCGGTGTTCGGGTTCTGTTGCACCCATGCCGCGCGTGTGGCGAGAATTTTTTCTGGATGATCCGGCCAGATTTGCTGAGTGGTGGTCGCGGTAAAGCCGATGTTGTCGCTGATGGCACGTTGATTCCACGGCTCACCAACGCAGAAGCCGCTCATGTTGCCCATCTTCATGTTCATCACCATTTGCGGCGGCGGGACTACCACGGTGCGGACATCCTCAAAGGGATCGATACCGGCGTTGGCCAGCCAGTAGTAGAGCCACATAGCGTGGGTGCTGGTGGGAAAAGTATGCGCAAAGGTGAACGTCCCTTTCGCCTGGCTGGCGATCAGCTTTTGCAGACTGCCTGCATCGGTGACTTTCTGATCTTTCAGCTGATTAGCCAGCGTGATGGCTTGGCCGTTGTTGTTGAGCGTCATCAGATTGGCCATATCATGCTGCGGCCCGGCGATGCCCAACTGCAGGCCATAAATCATGCCATACAGCGCGTGTGCTGCATCCAGCTCGCCCGCAGTAAGTTTGTCACGTACCGCCGCCCAGCTGGCCTCCTTACTCGGTTGCAGCGTCAGACCATATTTTTTATCGAAACCTTTTACAGCCGCCATCACCACCGGTGCGCAATCTGTGAGCGGAATAAACCCGATGCGAACACTGCTTTTTTCAGGCGCATCGGAACCGGCGGCCCACACCGCATTGCGTAAACCCGGCAGTAAATAACTCCCGCCAACCACTGCACTTCCTACCAGAAACTGACGCCGTGACACCGTAAACCGCGTTTTGCTCATCATGCGCATCCTGAAAAAAAGGAATAAAAAAAGGCGTCCTTCCACCTATAAAACAGGGGGCCGGACGCCTTTATCCAAAGCACTCGCTTCACCGCCGTTGGCAAAACAAATGCGCAATGTCTGTAGGGTACTGCAAAGCCTGTGCCAAAAAATTTTTCAATGATTTATTAGGCGCAGAGGCAATAAACTGCGCGTTGAGCGCCGGATTTGCACTGTGCTGACGCACCCTACGCACAGGGTTTGTGCAGCTACCTCGTTCGGGTTATGCCTTCAACGTCGCAGCAACCGCCAGCACTGCCTGGGCAATTTCCAGCACGCGTTTGTTCTGATTCATGGCGCTTTTACGCAGCGCTTGCCACGCATCCTGCTCGCTGAAATGATGCTGCTGCATTAGCCAGCTTTTGGCTTGATCGATGATCTTACGTTCATCCAGTGAGGTGCGCATCATGGCCAGCTCATCGGCCTGCACCTGTAAGCGGTGTGCCTGTTCGCGGATCAGGGTTAACACCGATCGACCCAGTTGTGGCGCAAGGCCATTGCTGTCGAGTGTGGTTTCGCTGCCGGAGAGCCAGCTGGCCCCAGCGACATATAACGAGAAACTGGCATCTTCCGTCGGTGCGAGAGCCGGATGGTCTGCCTGTTGCGCGGCAGCAATCGCGCGCTGGCAGCTGCGCATCAAGGTGGCACACAGCGTATCTTCGATCTGCTTCATCTGATCAAGCCGCGTGCTAAGCAGCGTAAACCACAGCAGTACGCCATTTTCGCCACACTGCGCACCGGTACAAGCGATGCGTCGCAACCGCTCAATCTGGCTGCCTGCATCGGCTATCACGCGCCAGCGCTGCAGGTTCTCGGCATCAGCAAACTGACTGAAAGTGGCAAAACTCTGTTCCTGGGCATCAATCAACGCCTGAATGCACTGCCGCTGTGCCTCGCTAAATTCACCCGCAGCAAATCCTGCAGAACCGGTGGCGCGTTCTTGTCCCGCTAGCTCTTTACCCTGCATAAAGCTGAATAGCGCGATGAGCGCACGTGAGATATCCGGCTCGCTGGCGGTGTCCGCCGCTTCAAACACCAGATTAAGCAGAGTGCAGATAATGTGATTAAAGGCGTCCATCGCCTGGGCTTGCGTTACGCTGCGGTTGTGCACCTGCTGACGTAGCGCCGTTAAGCCGTCTAGCGCCTGCAGCGCAGTGGCGATCAACATGCAAAAACGGCTATAGCCGGGCTGTGCCTCTGCCTCCGGCAGTACCGCCATCGCACTTCGCTCGCGCTGCTCTACCTCCGCCGCACGCTGCTTGAGCTCCGCACCAAACAGCCGGCCTGCCGAGCAAAGCCAGATATTGCTGGCACCTCGCTCACGCTGCAGCACGTGAATAAGCTCGCTGATGGCGGTGATTTGCTCACCGGTACGCAGCAAACGTTGCAAGCTGGCAATTTCACTGGCGCGACTGGCACGCAGGTACTCTAAAGCCCGATTCATTGCTATCTCCTGCCCATTACCGGTTAAAGCAGTTAATTAAGCAAAACCCGTGCCGTACCAGGATAAATAACGGCAGAATCGGGCGCGGAAATTCCGAAATTAAGAAAATTGTTTCCCTGGGCAATCTTTTTTATTTCACATAAATAGATTAATCTTATTTACCATTTATGATTGGCACTAGCAGTCACCAAAAGCCGTTACGCCAACGTGTATCGCTTACCGCACCGAATAAATTAACTGAGCTTATCTATCACCGTGACTATGTGTTTTATATCATCGGCCTGCGCTGCTTTTTCGCCCGCTAGCACGGGATTTCGAGTGGTGCAATGGTTTGAATTCTCAAAAGTCTTAGGTAGACTTAGTTCAGCACTATCTTTCTGTAATCTGTCTGTTTTTTTGATGGCTTTCTTGCTGCCTAATCTGCCTGCCTAACCGGCCCGTGCCGCAGATTACTCTGCAGCTAATCTGATGAAATTTGAGGATCATGGTGAATAAGAGTCTCGTGCTTGTCTTACTCGCGGTGTTAAGTCTGGCTGCTTGTAAAGCGCCACCGCCGCCCGTTACTGATGACACACTGGTAACCAGCGAAGTGAATGGCGTGCAACTGGTCCATCGTCATGCGGTGGCAGCACCTGCTGAGTTCACGCCGGTTAATGAGAGCTATCGCGCACTGTATGCGGCTTCCGTGATGACCACGCCTGATTTTGGTGGCAAGGTGGTGCGCTATCTCGATAACGCCAAACCGTTTGAAGTTCTGGGTCGGGTTGAACACAGCTGGCTTGCGGTGGCTGATGAACCGAATGGTCAGCTGATCGGCTATATTCCGCCAAAAGCCGGCGTGGAGAGCAGCCGTTATGACGCGACCATCCGTAGCGATCGTCCACGTCCTCGCCGTAACAGCAAACAGGTCTGTGTGGCCGTTGGGGGCGCCAGTAAAGCTTGTCGCACTAACGATACCGCGACCTGGATCTTAGACTGATAATGCAATCCGGCGCACAGTGCTTCTCGACATGGCTGTGATTTTCGCCCTTGCCTGGATAACCAAGATTTAATGACTCAGGATTCCCTTGCTCGCGATGGCATTGTCGCGGGCAATGATAACCTTTTGCTTAATGCCGCAGCACCGATTCTGAATGCCGTCGTCCGCATACGGCAGGCCGCCACGCATGACGATCCTGCCGGTTTGCGTCAGTTACTGATCGAAGAGATCCGTCAGTTTGAGCAGCGCTGTAAACAAGCGGGGCTGCCGTTTGAGATGATCATCGGCGCGCGCTACTGCCTGTGCAGCGTGCTGGATGAAGCCGCGGCGCAAACGCCGTGGGGCACGCGCGGCGTGTGGTCTGGTAACGGCATGTTAGTGACTTTTCATAATGAAAGCTGGGGCGGCGAGAAGTTTTTCCAGCTGCTTTCGCGCGTGTCACAAAGTCCACAGCAGCATCTTTGGCTGCTGGAACTGATCCACTATTGCCTGCTGCTCGGCTATGAAGGGCGCTATCGCGGCAGTGAGAATGGCCGCGTGCAGTGCGAAGCCATCCGGAAACGTCTGGCGCAACTGATTGCTGAAAACCGCCCGTCGAGCGCGAATGCCGCGGTACCGCTGGTGGAAGTGCATCCGCTGGTGAGCACCTTAACGCGTCCGATGGTGCCGCTATGGGCCTGCGTGACCTTAGCGACCCTGGTGGCCAGCCTGATTTATAGCGGGCTGAACTGGCGACTGGGCAACGCGGCCGAACCGCTGTTACGTACTATCTATCAAACTCCCTTGCCCCAAATCACGCCCGGCCGTCGCCCTACTTCGCCGCAGGCGCTGCTCGATCTCCATCAACGCCTTAATGATGTGATTGCCGCCGGTCAGCTGGAAGTGAGCGACGGCGCATTCGGCAGCAAAGTGATCATTCCCGCTGATAAACTGTTTTCCAGTGATGGCACCGTGGTGAATCAGGTGGGTCGCGCGCTTTTGGCCCACGTTGCCAGCGCGATGAAAACCGTCAAAGGCACGGTGCTGGTTTCGGTCTACACCGATAACAGCCCGGTCGACGGCCGTTTCGCCTCAAGCTATGAATTCTCTTTTGCCCGCGCACGCGCGGTGACGCAGCTGCTTAATCCGCAGTTAGCTGAAGGCCACAGCGTGAAAGCGGAAGGTCGCGGCGACAGTAATCCGCTGCTGCCGAATGACAGCAATGAAAACCGCGCGCGCAATCGCCGGGTGGAAATCACCCTGTTTGCGACACCGGAAACCCTCGGCAATCATCAGGGAGGCCAATGATGCGCGCATCACTGCAACATCTCTTAACCCATCGCTTACTGTGGAGCCTGATTGGCGTCACCGCGCTCAGCTGCGTGCTGTGGATGCTCGGCCCGCTGTGGAGCTGGGGCGATACGCGGCCGCTCGAGCCGGTATTGCCGCGTCAGCTGGTGGTGGGTCTGCTGTTCTTGCTGTGGCTGCTGTTCCAGTTTATTCCGGCGCTGTGGCGCGGCTGGTTCAACAGCAAGCTGCTTAATCGTTTGCAGCAGATGAGCCAGGAAGAGTTATCCGATCGTCAGGCTACCGAAACGCTGCTGGCGCAGCGCTTCAGCGAAGCAGCACTGCGCCTCAAGCGCACGCAATTTGGTCGTCGTCATCAGAAGAGCTGGCTGGCACGCTTTCAGAGTCACTACCTTTATCAGTTGCCGTGGTACGTGATGATTGGCGCACCGGGTGCCGGTAAAACCACGGCGCTGCTCAACGCCGGATTAGAGTTCCCGCTGACCGACAGCCTCGGCAAAGCGGCCATCCGCGGCGTCGGCGGTACGCGACATTGCGACTGGTGGTTTACCGACAGCGCGGTGCTGATCGACACCGCTGGCCGTTACGCCTTGCAGGAGAGTCAGCGCGCGCGCGACGGCGCTGAATGGCAAAGCTTTATCAACCTGCTGAAACGCTATCGCACTCGCCAGCCAATCAACGGTGTGATCATGACTATCAGCGTCTCCGATCTGCTCACCGATTCGGCGGAGGCGCGCCATGCGCAGGCCAGCGCGCTGCGTGAGCGCATGGCGGAACTGCATCAGCACACCGGCATTCATTTCCCGGTTTACGTGATGGTAACCAAAACCGATCTGCTTAAAGGTTTTATGAGCTTTTACGGCAGCCAGAGCAAGCCGCAGCGCGATGCCATCTGGGGCTTTACCTTTCCGTGGGAACCGGGCAAACCGCATAAAGATGATTGGCACCGCAGCTTTAGCCAGCAATATCAGCACTTAGAGCAGCGTTTGCAGCAGCAGTTGGCCAACGTGATGGCCAGCGAACGCGATTTGACGCAGCGCGCCGACAGCTTCCTGTTCCCGCAGGAGTTCAGCTCGCTGCGTCCGCTGCTGAATGAGTATCTCGACGTGGTGTTCTCCAGCCATCAGGAGCCAATTGCCTGGTCGGCGCGCGGTCTGTTCTTTACCAGCGGCACCCAGGAAGGTTTGCCGTTTGACCGCATCATGGGTGAGCTGAACCGCAAATTGCAGCTGCCGCATACCGGTGAAAGCAGCCTGGCAGCCTGGGATAGCGTCAATCGCAGCAGCCCGATTCCCGGCAATAAAGGCCAGAGTTTCTTTATCCGTGATTTGCTGAGTGACCTGGTGTTTCGCGAAAGCGGTTTAGCAGGCAGCAATCGCCACTGGGAATACCGTAACCGCCTGTTCCACTGGATTGGCTATGGCGTGCTCACCGGCGCCCTGCTGCTACTCTCCTGTTTGTGGCTCACCAGCTACGTACAGAATCAGCGTTATCTGGATCAGGTAGCTGAGCGCATTGCGCCGATCACCGTGCAAAGTCAGCAGGTGATTCATCAGCCCGCCGATAATATTTTTGATCTGCTACCCTTCTTAAATAACCTGGTCAAACTGCCGTTGTCTGAGCGTTTTTCCCTCGACAATCCACCGCTTACCATGCGCGTAGGTTTGTATCGTGGTACCCAGGTAAGCGATGCGGCGTGGGCGCTTTATCAAAATGCGCTTAAGTCTCTCCTGTTGCCACGCGTGGCTCAGCAGATCACTAATTTGCTGCGTGACGATCCAGGCAACGATAACGAATACAGTCGCAATGCGCTGCGTGCCTATCAGATGCTGTATCAGCCGCGCAATTATGACGGCGAGTTTCTGCGTGGCTGGCTGATGCAAAACCTGCAGCGTACGCTGCCCAGTGATGTCAGCGCGCGTGATTTGCAGCAGCTCGACTGGCATCTTAGCCAGCTGCTGGATCAGCAGATTCAATCTTCGCCGTATGCACGCGATAACGCATTAATGATGCGCAAGCTTGCGGAGAATCTGAAAAATGCCGGTGAAAGTAGCAATACGCTGGCGATTGCGCCGCATGCCGCTGCGCAGCGATTGACCAGACACAGTGAGTAATGGTGAGGTAACGATGCCGACACACACTGCGCCGGGCTGGTACGGCAAGTTACCGGCTACCGGCGATTTTTTGCGCCAGCGTCTGAGCGAACATACCGTGACGCCGTGGAGCCACTGGTTTCAACAAGGATTGATGCACTGGCATCAGCAGCCGGGAGCCAGCACCGCGCAGTTTTTGCAGGCGCCGGTATGGAATTTTGTGTTACCGCTTTCGCCGCTGCGCCAGCAGGTGCAGATGGGCTGTCTGCTGCCCTCGAGCGATCGCGTGGGCCGTGCCTGGCCGCTGCTGGCGCTGCGTAGTTTTCCACTGAGCCACTGGCACAGTGCGCAGCTGGCGATGTCCGGCGACTGGTTTCAGGAGCTTGGCGCGCTGCTGCTGCACGCGGTACGCGATCGGCTCAACCCCGATGCGCTGGAGCAGCAAATGCAGCATTTGTCGCCGCTGATGGTGCCGGATACCCAGCGCAGCGACATCATGGACGTGATTGGTTTTGAGGATTTGCCCTGCACGCTAAGCTGGCGTGAAGTGGCCGACAGGTTCGATCCGCAGCAGCACATCAGCTACTGGTGGAGTAATCGCAGTGACGGTTTTAGCCATGCCACGCATAAGCACAGTGGCCCGCTTACTGCGCAACTGTTTACGTTATTGTTTAACCCGGCGTCTGGTGCACAGCCGGGCCGCAACGGCCTCTATCCACCGATGTTTGAATAGGCCGCAGCGTTTGCCTTGTTAACGGGAAGACTCATGCAATTTACCATTGTGCAGTGCAATACGGATGTGCCGGCAAAAACGGTTGATTTCAAACCGCCCGGCGGCACCATCGGCCGCAGTCAGGATAACGATCTGGTACTGCCCGACGAATCGCGTGCGATATCGCGTCTGCAGGCGCTGGTACACCTTTCGCCGGAAGGCGAGTGCCGTTTAACCAATCAAGGCAGCGTCACCTCGGTGGTGCTGAATGGCGTCGCGCTGCAACGCGGTTCGCAAGTGGCGTTGCAAGATGGTGATACGCTGCAAATTGGTGAGTACGGGCTTGAGGTGCGCGATCCTAATAACCTCAACGCGAGTCGGGGCGATCCGCTGGCTTTTTTTGCCGATAACACTGACGATCCGCTTGGCATGTTGCAGCAGCCGGAGGCCATCCCCGAACCTGTCGCCCGCGCTGAGCGCCGCAACGATCCGCGTCTGGCTATCGACCCGCAAAGCGATGCGCCGACGTTACCGAACGTGTTGCCTGGTGCCAGCCAGGACAAGCTGATCGCCGCGCTGCTGGAAGGCATGGGGCTGAACAACGGCCAGCAAACCACCATCACCGAAGAGCAGATGCGCGTGACCGGCCGCATGCTAAGTCTGTTCTCGCAAGGCACCGTCGCCCTGCTCTCCTCGCGCTCGATTCTGAAGCGCGGCGTGAAAGCCGACATGACGATGATCCTCAATGAAGCCAATAACCCGTTTAAAATTCTGCCGTCGGGTAAAACCGTGCTGATGCAGATGTATCAAAGCCAGATGCCCGGCTTTATGCCGCCGGAACCGGCGGTGCGTGATGCGCTGGTGGATTTACAGGCGCATCAGCTTGGCATGATTGCCGGTATCCGCGCCATTATCGCCGCGATGTTGCAATCGTTTAGCCCGCAGCGCCTTGAAGAGGAGGCGCGTAAAGATGGCGTGTTGCCAAAGCTTGGGTTCAGCAGCGGTCGCAAAGCGGCAATGTGGGATTATTTCTCGCGCCACTATCAGCGCACCGCCGGTGAAATTGAAGATGACTTCCACACGCTGTTCGGCGAAGCCTTCCTGCATGCCTATGATATGGAAGTGAATCAGTACAAAGATTCTCAGACACGGACCGAAGACGCATGAAGATGATGTTTGCCAGCCGCTGCCAGCAAGGTATGCGCGACGAAAATCAGGACCGCACCGGCGCCGAACTGGACGATCACAAAGCCTGTTTTCTGGTGTGTGATGGCGTTGCCGGTCTGCCTGGCGGTGATATCGCCGCTCAGCTGGTGCGCGATACTTTACTGACGCAGTTACAGCACAGCGAGACCTTTACCCCGGAAAGCACGCGCGCCGCCATCGAACACTGCCAGCAGGTACTGATTGAGGCACAGGGAAAAAATCCGAATTTTTCACGCATGAGCACCACCCTCGCCGCGCTGTTTGTCGACCGCGAAAAACAGTGCGCATGGTGGGCGCACGCCGGGGATAGCCGGGTTTATCACTTCCGTCATGGAGTGCTGAATCAGGTGACGCGTGACCACAGTCTGGCCCAGCAGTTACGTGAGGCGGGCTATGAAAATACCGGCATTAACAGTAATTTACTCTATAATGCGCTCGGTGTGGAGCCTGCACGCCCGGCCACGTTTAGTGAGGTTATTTCACTCACCGATGGCGACGCGTTTCTCGTCTGCAGCGACGGATTCTGGCTCAATCTCACCACCCACGAAATGGAACTGGCACTGCGCATGGTAAATGCCTGCGAAGAGTGGCTGACTTTGATGGAACAAGCCGTTAACCGCAGTGTGAAAAGCGACAATCTCAGCGCTCTGGCAGTCTGGATTGGCGAACCGCAGGAAGCGACGCTGCTTTACTCCCAGGCTGATGCGGCACGTTTTCTGCCGTCACGTTATTGATCCAAGGATTCTTATGAAAGTGTGGTTGACGGGCTTCGCAACCCTGTTGCTGGCCTTAAATGCGCAGGCAGAAGATTATCGCGTGGTGTATTCCCCGAGCCTGTCATTGGAAGTCTATATCGATGACGTGGCCAGTAAGGCGCCCAATGACTGGTGTAAAGAGACGCTGCCGCTGCGCATCGTTTCCGGCAAAAGCACCGACTCCAGCATTTTAACCAGCTTCCTGCCGCGCGTCGGTACGCTGCTGGCAAATCAGTGCGGTTTACTGGATGAGCTGCCGTGGCAGATGACCAACAAAGAGGGCAGCGTACTGGCAAACGGCAGCGCGGCCAAACTGCAGAACTGGCGGCCGATCGTGTTAAACGATGCCACCGTCAGCGCCACCAGTACTAATGCGGCGCCACTCGATTTGTCGCGCCCGGCGGATAGCACACCGCTGCAGCATTTTGCGCTGCCCGGCGGCTGCCACTTCCGTACCTGGTGGGACGATAAAGGCGAATCGCTGTTTATTCCGGATAATCCACAACAGCACTGCTCTACGGAAGGCTGGCTGGAAGGCCCAAGCGACATGACGCTGATGAGCGCAGGCAAAGCGCACAAAGTGGCGCTCAACTTCTATCAGGGCTATCCCATTGCTGACCTGAAAATGAGTGGTCCGCCGCTGGAAGTGGTTTCGGTCAATAACCAGCGCATGATTGTTACGCGTCCGGATGCCGATGATAGCTGGCTGGTGCTGCCCTTTGATGCCCAACAACATGTGTGGCGCTTTAGCGGCACGCTATTAGTGAAGATGGACAAAACCGCTGACCAGGATAACGATGTTCTGAAGAAGCGGGTTGAAACATTACGCGGCGTTTGGTCGCCGCAGTTTATGCCACAGCAAAAAGTGACTGTGTTACTGATTGACACCCTGCATGCGGATCTCGCCGATCCGGCGATTGGTGCCTGGCGTAACATTAATTAATTAGCGGTCGTTGCCTGCCGTCAACCGTATGACGGGGCGCTTCAGGACGTGTTCAGAGAGTTCACTATGTCGGCAAACGAAAACCATACACCTAACGCCCTTCCTGCGGGCTACCGGTTTAATGAATTTGAAATCAAGGAAGTGATTGGCGGCGGCGGCTTTGGCATTGTTTACCGTGCCTGGGATCATCAGCTGGAGCGCACTATCGCCATCAAAGAGTACATGCCGGTGTCGCTGGCGGTACGCGCGGCGGATATGTCGCTGGAACTGCGCGGTGAGCGTTTCCATAAGTTATTTACCGCAGGACGCAACAGCTTTATTCAGGAGGCGCGCCTGCTGGCGCGCTTCAATCATCCCGGCTTGCTGCACGTATTGCGCTTCTGGGAAGAGAACGGTACCGCTTATATGGGCACGCTCTATTACAGCGGCATGACGCTGAAAGAGTGGCAGATCACCAGCCCGGACAGCATTGATGAAAGCTGGATCCGTCGCCTGCTGCCGCCGCTGTTTGGGGCGATTGATACCATCCATACCGCCGGTTATCTGCACCGTGATATCTCGCTGGATAACATCCAGATTCAGGAAAACCAGCTGCCGGTGCTGCTCGACTTCGGTTCGGCGCGCAAAGAGATTGGCAACCTTTCCGACGAAACTGAGATCATGCTGAAGCCCGGCTTTGCCCCGATTGAACAATACAGTGAAGAAGGCGAAATCGAGCAAGGTCCGTGGACCGATATTTATGCCCTCGGTGCGGTGCTGCACAATCTGATCACCGGTCATGCGCCGCCGGTCAGCGTGGTGCGCTGTATCGAAGATAACTATCAACCGCTGGTAGAGCGCCAGCCGGAAGGTTATTCGCTGCCGTTGCTGCACGCCATTGACTGCGCGTTAGCGATGAAGCCCGAGGATCGTCCGCAAAGCATTGATGCCTTTGCCAGTTTGATCGACCTGCCGGTCAGCGATGTCGAAGCGCTCTCGACAACTTTACCGACGGTGGCTGAGCCTCCTGCGCCAGCAGAGCCGGTCATGGTCACAACGGAACCGCAGGTTTTGGCGGTCAATCACGCTGCAGCAGCCGTTGAGCCCTTAACCCCGCGCAACGTGCGCCGCTTATCGCCTGGATTAGTGGCAGCCGCCGCGATTGCCATTCTGGCGGTGGTGGTGGTGGTATGGAAAGCGAATCGTCACAGTGAAGCGCCGCCCGTCGCGGCTACCACCGCTCCGGCAGCGCCTGCTGCTCAAGGCAGTAGCGCGGTGAGCAGTTCGCCCACGGTGGCAACGGTTTATCTGCGCTTGCAGGCGGGCGAGAATGTGATGCTGAATGGGGAAGCCAAAGATGTGAAACCTTCGAGCAGCGGATTTGCCTCGCTGAATCTGGCTGCCGGTAACTATCGCATCGAAGTGCGTAACGGCAACCAGGTTTATAGCCAATCACTGACCATCGATCAGCCTGGAACCTGGCTGATCAACCCCGCACAGTGATAAGTCTTAGCGCGCTGCGGAACTCTGCAGCGCTCTGACTTCTGCCGCCAGGCGCGTCAACGCCTCTTCCTGCATACCGCGATTACCCAGCTCCTGCTCCAGCGCATACAGATACTGTGCGTTGGTGCCCAGCGGGCCACTGGCTTGCGCGATAAGCGGTGCGATGGTGCGGCGGCAGGAGTCGGTTTCATACAGCGGATGACGCGGGTCCATGATGAACACCAGCGCGGTAACGTTGCGACCATCCTCCAGCTGCAGTTCGCACCAGGTGGGCAGATAGCAGCCGGTGATCATCTCACGCTTCCACAGCAACTCCAGTTCATCGTGCAGACGCGATTCCGGCAAACGGAACGCCAGCCCGCTGGTTGAGCCGCCCTCTTTCAACGCCAGCATGCGGCCAGGTGCGGTAACGGTGCCGCGTCCGGCAATCAGACGCAGACAAAAGGCGCGATGCCAGCCTTCTAACCGGCCCGGTGCGACTTCGGCCGCTTCAAAAATCGGATTCCACATCAGCGAACCGTAGCCAAAAATCCACACCGGACTTTGGTCAGGGCGACAGGCAAGCGTGGCAGAGAGCGATGCCGCACGCTTTTCGCAACTCCAGAACAGTGCTTCATCAATATCGCCAAATGATGTTTTACAATCTGCTTTTAATAAAAATTCCCGCGTTAACACTGTACCTCCTCTGCTGCACTGACATCTTGCCGGTGTGTTTGCTGAAAACTGATGTCTACAGGCGACGCGCGTTGCATCGACTTAAGAGAAGACATTAATTCATTTTTAACAAAAATTTCAAGATTGACCCCGATCACAAAAGGGAAATTCTGTGTAAATAGCATCGGCTGCCTGGCGGGGAACTTGAATGATGAGGGGAAATGGCGCAGCGGGCCGCATTAGCCCGCAGGGGAAATTAATGTTTAGGGTGCCACTTGTCGTCTTCACCTTTAGCGTACTCTTGCTTGACCGCTGACCAGGCGACTTTATGGGCAACCTCTTCGCGCGTGGCTCGGCAAGACATGACGCACGCTGTCCGGCAGCTCACGGTTTGATGAATAAGGCATAGTTCCTCCTGTTTCAACCCTAAGCGTTAAGCATGGAACATCTGCGCTAAAACGCAAACCCACACTTTTACTGGCAACAACGATAAAAGAGGGTTAAACCACTATAAAACAGAGCATGAAGGAGAATTAACGGGATGAATATCGTTAATAAGTGAGTTTGTCACTATCGCAACACAATGAATATGTGACGTAATCCTGCAATAACTCACTCTTTTGTCGTGTTATGTTTGATAACCGCTTTTAGTAAAATCGCGTAAAGTCACAGCAGCACAGCTGATGAAAAGTTACACTGCGTTGCGTCAGAAAACTCATTATATTTATCAGGCAATGATTGCCTGCTTGGTTCTTTTTTCCGGAGAGGATGGTAAATGCCTGCACATGAGAAAACCCGTCACACAGAGTACTCCCTGATTTTCCCCGTTGCTGCGCTGGCGGTGCTGAGCTTCTTCGGCAACCAGACAGCGCTTCTGCCGGTGATCGGCATCAACCTGCTGGCGCTGGTCGCCATCCTCTTTAGCGCTTTTAGCGTTGTACGTCATGCCGACGTACTGGCGCACCGTTTAGGCGAACCTTACGGCTCGCTGATTCTCAGCCTTTCGGTCGTGATTCTTGAAGTTAGCCTTATCTCCGCGCTAATGGCCACCGGCGATGCCGCGCCTGCGCTGATGCGCGATACGCTCTACTCCATCATCATGATAGTGACCGCCGGTTTAGTCGGCTTCGCCCTGCTGCTGGGAGGCCGCAAGTTTGCTACCCAGTACGTCAACCTGGCGGGCGTTAAGCAGTACATGATCGCCATTTTCCCGCTGGCGATTCTGGTGCTGGTGTTTCCCAATGCGTTACCGGGCGGTAATTTTACCACCACGCAGGCGCTGATTATTGCGGCCATCTCTGCGGCGATGTATGGCGTGTTCCTGCTGATTCAAACTAAAACTCACCAAAGTCTGTTTGTATATGAGCACGAAGATGATGGTGACGATCCGCACCACGGCAAGCCGTCAGCGCACAGTTCGCTGTGGCATACCGCGTGGCTGATTGTGCATCTGATTGCGGTAATCACCGTCACCAAGATGAACGCTAACCCGCTGGAAAGCCTGCTGACCGAGTTGAACGCACCGGCGCAGTTTACCGGGTTCCTGGTGGCGCTGCTGATTCTGTCGCCGGAAGGTTTAGGCGCGATTAGAGCCGTGCTGATGAACCAGGTGCAGCGCGCGATGAATCTGTTCTTCGGTTCGGTGCTGGCGACCATTTCTCTTACCGTTCCGGCGGTTACCATTATTGCCACCCTGACCGACCAGCAATTGGTGTTCGGCCTTGAGCCGCCACAAATGGTGATCATGAGCGCCGTACTGATTCTGTGCCATATTTCGTTCTCAACCGGACGCACCAACGTACTGAACGGGGCCGCGCATCTGGCGCTGTTTGCCGGGTATTTGTTGACGATTATGCTGTAAGTGACCGATCGCCCTTGCTGGCGGCCAGGCAATAAAAAAGGCGCCATCGGCGCCTTTTTCACATCTGATAACAATCAGTTGCTGGTATCCAGCTCTGGGAAACGCTTCACCAGATCGTCAATCGCTTTCATCTGCACCAGGAACGGCTCCAGTTTGTCCAGCGGCAGCGCGGATGGGCCATCGCATTTGGCGCTGTTTGGCTCTGGGTGCGCTTCAATGAACAGACCCGCGATGCCAACCGCCATACCGGCACGCGCCAGCTCAGCAACCTGCGCACGACGTCCACCGGACGCAGCACCGAACGGGTCACGGGTCTGCAGCGCATGGGTAACGTCGAAGATCACCGGGCTGTTGTGGGTGACATTTTTCATCACGTTGAAGCCGAGCATGTCGACCACCAGGTTGTCGTAACCGAAGTTGCTGCCACGGTCGCACAGAATAACCTGATCGTTGCCGCCTTCGACGAATTTGTCATAGATGTTGCCCATCTGGCCAGGGCTAACAAACTGAGGCTTCTTCACGTTGATAACTGCGCCGGTTTTCGCCATCGCTTCCACCAGATCGGTCTGGCGTGCGAGGAAAGCGGGCAGCTGGATGACATCAACCACGTCAGCCACCGGCTGCGCCTGGGAAGCTTCGTGCACATCGGTGATGATTTTCACGCCGAAAGCCTGCTTCAGCTCCTGGAAAATCTTCATGCCCTCTTCCAGGCCTGGACCGCGATAAGACTTGATGGAAGAGCGATTTGCTTTATCAAAAGAGGCTTTGAACACGTAGGGGATACCGAGTTTATCGGTGACCTTAACGTAATGTTCGCAGATGCGCATGGCGAGATCGCGCGATTCCAGCACGTTCATGCCGCCGAAGAGAACGAATGGCAGATCGTTTGCGACCTTGATATCGCCAATATTCACTACTTTCTGTGTCATGATCTTTCCTTATATCTTGTGACGCTTAGTGAAGCGTCACCTGTTTCTGTTCGATTGCGTGAATCTGCACTTTAATCATTTCGCTGACCGGGTCTTCAGGACATTGCTCAACGAAATAGGTCAAGTCGGTCAGGGCGATGTGTTCACACTCTAACTGCGCGTAAATCAGCCCGCGATCGCGGATTTCATAAGGATCGTCTGGATCGATCTGCAGCAGCACCTGGCTGACGTTCAGCGCCAGTTCCATCTGCTTCTCTTCCATCAGCGCGGATTTCAAGGTGTCGAGCATCTTGCGCATCACGTTAATGGTCTTGGCTTCATCGAGATCGTCGTTATACAGCTTGGCGGTTGGGCTGATGTTGCCCTTTAGCCACACTTCCAAGGTATGCGTATCCAGCGTCTCGCCGTTGAACGGATTGATCAGCCACATTTCGCCGTCGAGCCAGTCGGCACGCAGAATCAGCTGAGTGGGAAAAATCACCGGCATCAGCGGCAGCTCCAGCTCATCGGCGATATGCAGCAGAATCACGCCTAACGATACCGCGGTGCCCTGGCGGCTCTTCAATACTTTGTCAATCCACAGCGCATCGGAGAGATTGTAGACGCCGCTGGCGCCGCCAAATCCCCACTGGCGATAGAACAGCTCTAACAGCTTACCCAGCTGCAGATCGGCGTCCTGTTCACTGCTAACGAATTCACGGGCTTCATCAACCAGCGCGGCCAACTGTTGTTGCACAGAAGGCGCAGAAAAATCATTGCGTATGGCGCATGTGGCGCCAATCACCGCTTCACTCAACGGTGTTTCACTGTAATCGAGTTGCTCTGGCGAGGTCATACAATCCCCAATAACGGCATTTTGGTCATCGCCAGCTTAATCACAAACAGTAAAGCTACGATTGCAATCAGGCAGGCGATCCAACGTGTCCCCATTTTACGTGGGCGACGGCTCAATGCCACGGAACCTAAGGCGATGTAGATAATAACCGCTAACAGCTTCTCCGTCAGCCAGCTTCCTTGCGGGGTGAACGGATAAAAGTGGGTAATCATCACTAACAGCGCACCGCTTAACAGCAAAAACGTGTCGTTAACGTGCGGCACAATCCGCACCCAGCGGCGCTGTAGCATGGCTGAGCCGGTGCACTGCCAGTAAAAACGCAGCAAAAACAGGCTGATGGTCAGGGCCACGGTTAGCAGATGAAAATGTTTGATCAGGGGATACCAGCTCGCCATCGTTATTCCTTAATTAAAAATTGTCCTAGCGTGACGCGCGGATTTCCGCCGTAATCGTCAACGGTACTCACCGCCTGGTAACCCTGCTGCAGCATGATGGCACGCACGGCTGCGCCTTGCTGCCAGCCATGTTCCAACAGCAGCCAGCCGCCAGACTGCAGCCAGCCCGGTGCGGTGTGAATAATGAATCGTAAATCGGCTAAACCCTGATCGTCCGCCACCAGCGCGCTGAGCGGCTCAAAGCGTACGTCACCCTGCTGCAGATGTTCATCGGCGGCATCAATGTAGGGCGGATTGCTGACAATCAGGTCAAAACGTTGGGCGGGAAGTGAGTCAAACCAGTGGCTGAGAATAAAGGTGGCGTTATTGATGTGCAGGCGCTGCGCGTTGTCCTGCGCCAGTTCCACCGCCGCTGCAATGCGATCGCAGCCGATAACCTGACACGCTGGCCGCTCGCTGGCTAAGGCTAGCGCAATCGCACCGGTTCCGGTGCCCAAATCCAGCACGGAGCGGGCGGTGGTTGGCAGATGCGCCAGCG
Source organism: Pantoea sp. GM01 (assembly GCF_000282675.1). Lineage (NCBI taxonomy): Bacteria > Pseudomonadati > Pseudomonadota > Gammaproteobacteria > Enterobacterales > Erwiniaceae > Pantoea > Pantoea sp. GM01. Next base: position 45,253 of record NZ_AKIU01000085.1, read on the forward strand.
CCTGCTCCACCAGCACTTCGGTATCCGGACGCGGTATCAGCGTGGCATCGCTGACGCGCAGCGGTAGCGACCAGAACTCACGTTCGCCCACCAGATGCGCAATTGGCTCACCGTTAACACGCCGCGCCAGCAGCGCATTCAGCTGTTGCTGCTGCGCCGCATCCAGTTCCGCATCATCAAACGCCACAAGCCAGCTGCGGGTCTTGCCCGTGACGAAACCCAGCAAAATTTCCGCATCGCGCTTCGGGCTGTCGCCGCCACAGAGCGCTACCACAGCCTGCTGTAGCCAGCGACGAATGATCATTAGTCCTGACCAGCCAGTGCCGCCAGCTGATCGGCTTGATACTCCTGCACAATCGGCTCAATCAGCGCATCCAGCTTGCCTTCCATCACTTCGTCGAGGCGATAAACGGTAAGGTTGATGCGGTGATCGGTGACGCGGCCCTGCGGGAAGTTATAGGTGCGGTTGCGATCAGAACGATCACCGCTGCCCAGCAGGTTACGACGCGTGGAGGCTTCAGCGGCATTACGCTTGGCGGTTTCAGCGGCATGAATACGCGCGCCCAGCACCGCCAACGCTTTGGCTTTGTTTTTATGCTGTGAGCGCTCATCCTGACACTCCACCACAATACCGGTTGGCAAGTGGGTGATACGAATCGCGGAATCGGTGGTGTTAACGTGCTGTCCACCGGCACCGGAAGAACGGAAGGTGTCGATTTTCAAATCGCCCGCGTTGATTTCCGGCATTTCAGCTTCTGGCAGTTCCGGCATCACCGCAACGGTACAGGCTGAGGTGTGAATACGCCCCTGCGATTCGGTTTCCGGTACGCGCTGCACGCGGTGGCCGCCCGATTCAAACTTAAAGCGGCCATAAGCGCCGTCGCCGCTGATACGGGCGATCACCTCTTTATAGCCGCCGTGTTCGCCTTCGTTGGCGCTGATGATCTCCACCTGCCAGCGACGCGCTTCTGCGTAACGACTATACATGCGGAACAGATCGCCAGCGAAAATCGCTGCTTCATCACCGCCGGTGCCGGCGCGCACTTCGACAAAGCACGAACGTTCATCGTCGGGATCTTTTGGCAGCAGCAGCACCTGTAGCTGCTGCTCTAACTCTTCACGCTTCTCACGTGACGTTTTCAATTCTTCCTGCGCCATTTCGCGCATTTCCGGATCTTCCAGCAGCATTTCGGCGGTTTCAACGTCTTCCTGCACCTGCTGCCACTCGCGGAAACAGCGTGTGACGTCGCTAAGCTGAGCATATTCGCGTGACAACGCGCGGAAACGATCCTGATCGGCAATCACGCCGGCATCGCCCAGCAACGCTTCCACTTCCTCGTGGCGTTCCTGGAGCGCTTCCAGCTTGGCAACAATAGAGCTCTTCATGTAATAGCGGGTATCCCAGTGATAGGTCGTGACTGACCAGATTACTCTAAACCGAGGCTGTCACGTAAGATCTGCAGGCGTTCGCTGTCGCCGTCGCGCGCGGCCTGCTGCAGTGATTTGGTTGGTGCATGAATTAAACGGTTGGTCAGCTTGTGGGCCAGTTCCTGCAATACTTTTTCCGCGTCAGCGCCCTGACGCAACGCCATCAAGGCGCGCTCATGCAGTTCGGCACGCACTTCATCGGCTTGTGAACGATATTCGCGGATGGTTTCTACCGCGCTTTGTGCGCGCAGCCAGGCCATGAATTCGCCACTCTCCTGCACCACAATGCTTTCAGCCTGCACGGCAGCCGCTTTGCGCTGCGCCATGTTCTGCTCAATGATCGCCTGCAGATCATCAACGCTGTACAAATAGGCATTCGCCAGCTTGCCGACTTCAGGCTCGACATCGCGCGGTACGGCAATATCGACCAGCAGCATTGGCTGATTGCGACGCGCCTTCAGCGCGCGCTCCACCATCCCTTTACCGATAATCGGCAGCGGGCTGGCGGTAGAAGAGATAATAATGTCGGCATCGGCCAGGCGCGTTTCGATATCGGCCAGACCAATCACTTCCGCGCCAACCTCATCGGCCAGCAGCTGCGCACGTTCGCGGGTGCGGTTGGCAATCATCAACTTTTTCACGTGATGTTCGCGCAAGTGACGCGCCACCAGCTCGATGGTTTCACCGGCGCCGACCAGCAGCACGTTAACGGTGCTGAGCGATTCAAAGATTTGGCGTGCCAGTGAACAGGCGGCGAAGGCCACGGACACCGCGCTGGCGCCGATTTCGGTTTCGGTACGCACGCGTTTGGCTACGGAGAAGGTTTTCTGGAACATGCGCTCCAGTTCACTGCTCAACGCATGATCGCGTGACGAGTCAACAAAGGCTTTCTTTACCTGACCCAAAATCTGCGGTTCACCTAACACCAGCGAATCCAGCCCGCTGGCAACGCGCATCAGATGGCTGACCGCCGCGTTATCCTGATGCCAGTAGAGGCTGTTACGCACATCCTCTTCACGCAGATCGTGGTAGTCACACAGCCAACGCACCAGCTTCTCCTGCAGGTCGGCTTGCTGCTCTACACTGAGGTAGAGTTCAGTACGGTTGCAGGTCGAAAGGACCACACCGCTCTGCACCATCGGCTGGGACAGCAGGCTATTCAGCGCCAGTTCCAGCGTGTCTGGTGTAAACGCAACGCGTTCGCGTAGCGCAACAGGTGCAGTTTTGTGGTTGATTCCGAGTGCAAGCAGCGTCATGTGATTCGGGTTGGGATATCCCAATAGTTGTCAGGGTTTTGTGCTGCGCATTCTACAAGATGCCACAGGTCAAGAAAAGCCATACAAAGCCTATGACTGTAATAAGATTAAACTGATCGTGCGCAATTATTGCCATAACAGCATTGACGGCTTACCTGCGGATGGTTAGCGTTACCGGTTACGAAGTAAAAACGTGTCTGAGGAGATGACCACGTGATGCATTTGCCCCCGCGCAAGTTACTGCGCCTTTTACCCCTTGCCAGCGTGTTACTGGCTGCATGTACCATTAACAAACCACAAGGTCCGGGCCCAAGCACCACGTCACCCCAATGGCAGCAGCACCAGCAGGCTGTAACCAAAATCAGCCAGTATCAGACGCGCGGTGCGTTCGCTTATCTTTCGGATAAACAAAAAGTGTATGCGCGCTTTAACTGGCAGCAAACCGCCGCCGATCGCTATCGCCTACTGCTGACCAATCCGCTCGGCAGCACCGAACTGCAGCTTGATGCGCAGGGTTCGGTAGTGCAGATCGTCGATAATAAAGGCAAGCGTTACGTGAGCAACGATGCTGAGAAGATGATTTCACAGCTTACCGGCATGGATATCCCACTCGCCAATCTGCGTCAGTGGATGATGGGCTTGCCCGGCGATGCCAGCGATTATCAGCTCAACAGCCACTATCAGCTGCAAAGCCTGAACTACAGTCGCAATGGCCAGCAGTGGAAGGTGAATATCTCGGATTACGACAGCAAGGTTAACCCGCCGCTGCCGGCGAATCTGGAGCTGACTGAAGGCGGTCAACGTATCAAACTGCGCATGGATAGCTGGACCACCCAATGATCACCACGTGGCCTGCGCCAGCAAAACTGAACCTGTTTTTATACATCACCGGCCGTCGTTCAGACGGCTATCACAACCTGCAAACGCTGTTTCAGTTTCTTGATTACGGCGACACGTTACAGATTGCAGCCGATAGCAGCGACAAGATTACGCTGCTGACGCCGCTGGATGGCGTACCGGATGAAGAGAACCTGATTGTACGTGCAGCTCAGGCGCTGAAACAGTTCGCTGCCGCCCGCGGCACCTTGCCAGCACATGCCGGCGCAACCATTTCGCTGGAGAAGGTGCTGCCAATGGGCGGCGGTTTAGGCGGTGGCTCTTCCGATGCCGCCACAGTGCTGGTAGCGCTCAACCATTTGTGGCACACCCAGTTGAGCGTTGATGACTTAGCAACGATTGGCATCAAACTGGGCGCGGATGTGCCAGTGTTTGTGCGCGGACACGCCGCCTTTGCCGAGGGCGTTGGCGAACAGTTACACCCCGCGACACCTGAGGAAAAATGGTATCTGGTGGCGCATCCCGGCGTCAGCATTGCCACGCCCGATCTGTTCCGCGATCCCGATCTGACGCGTGATTCACCAATCCGCACATTAGATGAACTGTTGCACCGTCCTTTTCACAATGATTGTGAGGCTGTGGCAAGAAAACGTTTTCGTAAGGTTGATGAGCTGCTTTCCTGGCTGCTAGAATACGCGCCGTCGCGCCTGACTGGGACCGGAGCTTGTGTGTTTGCTGAATTTGACACCGAGTCCGCCGCACGTCAGGTGCTGGAGCTTGCCCCGAAATGGATTTGCGGATTTGTGGCGCGCGGGCTTAATATCTCGCCGTTGCAGCGCACACTTTCTGGGCTATAAGCGTTTCCGTGACAGTGTCACACGTTCCAGATACTGCACGTTGCGCATTAACACACCCGTATGAACATGCTCTTTGGTATTCGCCGGTTACTCTAGAGCCGTTCATTCTCTGGACGCCAAGCCTGAGGTTCTTCTCGTGCCTGATATGAAGCTATTTGCTGGTAACGCCACCCCGGAACTAGCACAACGTATTGCCAACCGCCTTTACACTAGCCTCGGAGACGCCGCTGTTGGCCGTTTCAGTGATGGTGAAGTAAGTGTACAGATCAACGAAAATGTACGCGGTGGTGATATTTTCATCATCCAGTCCACCTGTGCCCCCACCAATGATAATCTGATGGAGCTGGTTGTGATGGTCGACGCATTGCGTCGGGCTTCTGCTGGTCGTATTACTGCTGTAATTCCTTACTTTGGCTATGCGCGTCAGGATCGCCGTGTGCGTTCTGCTCGTGTGCCGATCACCGCCAAAGTGGTTGCCGATTTCCTTTCAAGCGTAGGCGTTGACCGTGTTCTCACCGTTGACCTGCATGCTGAACAGATCCAGGGCTTCTTTGATGTTCCGGTGGATAACGTATTTGGTAGCCCAATTCTGCTGGAAGATATGCTGCAGATTGGTCTGGAAAATCCGATTGTCGTTTCCCCAGACATTGGTGGCGTAGTGCGCGCTCGCGCTATCGCCAAACTGCTCAACGACACCGATATGGCTATCATCGACAAACGCCGCCCGCGTGCGAACGTTTCTCAGGTGATGCACATCATCGGCGACGTTGCCGGCCGTGACTGTGTACTGGTCGACGATATGATCGACACCGGCGGTACGCTGTGCAAAGCGGCTGAAGCGCTGAAAGAGCGCGGTGCGAAACGCGTATTCGCTTATGCCACTCACCCCATCTTCTCCGGTAATGCAGTAGAAAACCTGCGTAAATCGGTGATCGACCAGGTGATTGTCTGCGATACCATTCCGCTGTCGGAAGAGATGAAATCACTGCCAAACGTGCGTACATTGACGCTGTCTGGCATGTTGGCCGAAGCGATTCGTCGTATCAGCAACGAAGAATCCATCTCCGCGATGTTTGAGCATTAATTCATCGTGTGAAACCGGGCCTTGTGCCCGGTTTTTCTTTGCCTGCTCGCCATCACTTTACTCACCGATTAAGCCACTTTCCCCGCTGATATTTCCGCGATAAATTTCGTTAAAATCCGCTATTCTCGCTGCCATCCACTCTTTTCTGCCTACGCGCATTGCTGCCCTTTAGCGGTCCAATGATTAATGGTATTTTTCTCCACACTTTAGCTAAGAGCTCCGACCACTATGACTCTCGACATTTACACACTGTTTGTTTGCGAGCTCTATGTGCTGGGGTTTTTAAGTATCATTTTGATTTTTGCCTGGGTCGGTGCGCAATACGATCGCGTGCTGGGCTGCACCACGCTGGCGCTGGTTTTAACCTTTGCCGCGGTGCTTCTCAGCAGTTTACGCAGCGCTGGTCTGCATTTTTTGCCGGTGGCGCTTGGCAATGTGATGTTGCTGCTCGCCTACGGTAATCTACTGAATGCCTTCCGTATTTTCTGTGCAAAACCTCTTGGACTCAGCTGGTTAGGCGGCGGATTGTTGTGGGCCATTCTGTGCCTGTTTCCCGAGTTTTATTACAGCCAGCCGAAGCGCGTGCTGGTGGTGTGCCTGTTGTGCATCATCTATACCGGAGCGCTGATCCGCTTGCTGTGGCGCGTACGCGCGTCGTTAACCGTCACCTTCTGGCCAGCGCAAATTCTGCTGTGGATTCATCTGTTGTTTCACGTTGCGCGCATCTTTCTCGATGACGCGGTGGCTTCACCGGTACGCGGCGCCATTGGCGGCTCCAGCTTCTCGGTGTATGTGATTCTTGAATCGATTTTGTTTGTCATCGGCCTCACCTTCACCATTCTGGCGATGGTCAATGAACGCACGCAAATCGCCCATAAGCTGGCCTCGATGCACGATCCGCTCACCAGCGTGTGGAACCGCCGCGCGCTGTTCGAACAGGCCGATAAAATGGTGCTACGCAGCGCGCGTCAGTCACAGCCATTTATTTACAGCGCGGTGCTCTTCGATCTGGACCATTTCAAAAGCATCAACGATCGCTTTGGGCATCAGCAAGGCGACCAGGTTTTAGTCGATTTTTGTCAGGTGGTACAGGCGTTATTGCCGGAGGAAGGTCATTTTGCCCGTCTGGGCGGTGAGGAGTTTGCAGCAATTATTCCAGGCGATGCCGAGCAGGCGCAGCGGGTGTGTGAACGTATCCGATTGGCAACGCAGCTGTCGCAACCTAACGACGTGCGCTACACCGTAAGTATTGGTTTCGCCACTGCTGTGCAGCCCGGCCAACCTTTTCCACCGCTGCTGGCGTTGGCTGATGAAGCGCTGTATCACGCTAAAGCCAGCGGCCGTAACCGTATCGAACGTTATCTTGCACAGTTACAGCCACGCCAGGAAACCGCTCTCACTTAATGTGAAGTGTGATTGCGACGGCAGCGTTTGTCGCCGTAGTGACGCAACCAGTAATAGCGATCTTCAACTCTTTCGCGTCCGCTAACGCGGGCACCCACCAGCCACAGCAACGCGCCAACAAAGATGCTGAACATGGCGCCGTGCGCGAGAAATTGCGGCAGGTTAAGTGAAGGGAGCTGATTAATAATGGAATAACCGACACCGAGCACCATCGTCAGTAAACCCAGACACATCAAACCATTACCTACCACGCGGCATTTTTGACGTTTCATGATCCACCTCCATCCTTATAAAATGCAAAACAGCACATATAGTTAACTAGCCATAAGCTTAGGCAATACCTGCCGGGTAAGTTGCGTACAGGATCACAGATCCTTCACAACCTTTGACAAATCTTTACTGCCAGCGCCTTGATTTCGATAGAAATTGATTAGTCACACAGCGGCATCATCTACTGTTTGTGGCCTTTGTCATCCGTGTCGTCAGGCAGTAAACTATCGCCCTTTCCGCAGCAAGGCAGGATAAACATCGTGAGCAGCATTAAACTGATTGTAGGGTTAGCCAATCCGGGCGCCGAGTACGCCGCAACGCGCCATAACGCCGGAGCCTGGTATGTGGATTTGCTGGCAAGCCGTCACAATCAGTCGTTAAAAGATGAACCCAAATTCTTCGGCTATACCGCGCGCTTGTCATTGGCGGGCGAAGATGTGCGCCTGCTGGTGCCCACCACCTTTATGAATTTGAGTGGCAAAGCCGTAGCGGCGCTGGCGACGTTTTATCGCATTGCGCCGGAGGAGATTCTGGTGGCGCACGATGAGCTGGATTTGCCGCCGGGCGTGGCAAAGTTCAAACAAGGCGGCGGCCACGGCGGTCACAACGGCCTGAAAGATATCATCAGCAAACTGGGCAATAACAATAATTTTCACCGTTTGCGCGTCGGTATCGGCCATCCGGGCGATCGCAATAAAGTGACCGGTTTTGTATTGGGCAAACCGCCGGCCAGCGAACAAAAGTTGATCGACGATGCCGTGGATGAAGCGGTGCGCTGCACCGAGCTGTGGCTGAAAGAAGACAAGATTAAGGCGATGAACCGCCTGCACGCCTTCAAGGCTGGCTAAGGCCAATTCCCGCGCCGCGCAGGGCAATTCTGTGTATAATGCGCGAAATTTTTTGAATCTGTCGGCGCTGCTCTGCAGCGCTGCGCACTCAGTGAGAAAGGTAATCAGACCATGGGATTTAAATGCGGTATTGTGGGCCTGCCGAACGTCGGTAAATCCACCCTGTTCAACGCGCTGACTAAAGCGGGTATCGAAGCAGCCAACTTTCCGTTCTGCACCATCGAGCCAAACACCGGTGTGGTGCCAATGCCCGATCTGCGCCTCGATCAGCTGAGCGAGATTGTTAAACCACAGCGCGTGGTGCCAACCACCATGGAATTCGTCGATATCGCCGGTTTGGTAAAAGGCGCATCCAAAGGTGAAGGCCTGGGTAACCAGTTCCTGACCAACATCCGTGAAACCGAAGCCATCGGCCACGTGGTGCGCTGCTTCGAGAACGACAACATCATCCACGTTGCGGGCAAAGTTAACCCGGCGGAAGATATTGATGTTATCAATACCGAGCTGGCGCTGTCGGATCTCGACACCTGCGAACGTGCCATTCAGCGTTGCCAGAAGAAAGCCAAAGGCGGCGACAAAGATGCTAAAGCTGAACTGGCTGCGCTGGAAAAATGCCTGCCGCATCTGTCTGAAGCCGGCATGCTGCGCGCACTGAAGCTGGATGCTGACGAGAAAGCGGCGATTCGCTACCTCAGCTTCCTCACGCTGAAACCGACCATGTACATCGCTAACGTCAACGAAGACGGTTTCGAAAACAATCCGTACCTCGATCAGGTACGTGCCATTGCCGAAGCCGAAGGTTCTGTCGTCGTTCCGGTGTGTGCTGCGGTTGAGTCGGACATTGCCGAGCTGGAAGATGACGAGCGCGACGAGTTCATGGCTGAACTGGGTCTGGAAGAGCCGGGCCTGAACCGCGTAATCCGCGCCGGTTATGCGCTGCTGAACCTGCAAACCTACTTCACCGCTGGCGTGAAGGAAGTGCGTGCATGGACCATTCCGGTAGGTGCTACTGCGCCGCAGGCAGCCGGTAAAATCCATACCGACTTCGAGAAAGGCTTTATCCGTGCGCAGACCATCGCCTTTGATGACTTTGTTGCCTTTAAAGGCGAACAAGGCGCGAAAGAAGCCGGCAAGATGCGTTCAGAAGGTAAAGAGTACATCGTGAAAGATGGCGATGTGATGAACTTCCTGTTCAACGTCTAAATGGCCGCAGCGGTCACATGAGATTTCATTGAATCTCCTTCAGGCTGACAAACACCCTTAAATCCACGCAATTGCGTGGATTTTTTATTTCATCAAATCTGACCTACTCCTGAATCCCGCTGACACATCTGTAAAGCGAACAGTGGGGAAGCTCACTGACCGAGCAACAGTTAACCCGCAGGATTGCGGGTAACGCGTAGCGATTAATCACTTTTTGACTGAATAAGCGGCCTCGTCAATTTCCAATATCCTGTGCATAAGGAATTTATCACTCACTTATGCGCGGGAGTGCTAATGAGCCGTTCTGACAACAACCACCACAATACAGCGGAAACCTTGCTCCAGAGCGGGCAAGCCTGGAATGGTCAGCGATTAGAAAATTATCCGACGGGTCAACCGGAAATTACCGTGATGAAGATGACCATTCCTGCACACTCCGAGTTGCCGTGGCATACCCATCCGATGCCTAACAGCGCATATATTTTGTCGGGATCGCTCACCATTGAGGACAAAGACAACGGTGAAAGTAAAACCTTCCGTGCCGGCGAGGCATTTAATGAATCCATCGATATCGCGCATCGCGGCTTCACTACCGATGAGAGTGCCGAGCTGATTATTTTCTATGCCGGCGTTGCGGGCATGGAACTCTCGGTGCCTTTGCCAGGCGAAGAAGCAGAGTATTGATCTCAGCGTTAATCCGCGCACAAACACCGTCAATTATTCAGCAGCGCCTGCTTAAACGAATAGATGTGCACCCGCGCGGCGGCTTCCGCCAGCTCGGCATCGCCCTGCTCCAGCGCGGCGATAATCGCTTCATGTTCGGCGATCACTTCATTCATATGCGCAGCGCTGGAGAGCGTCGTCGCCCAGAAACGCTGCGCCTGCGCATGGATGATGCTGAGGATATCGGCCAGGCGTCCATTGGCGGCGATGTCCGCCAGCAGCTGGTGGAATTCGCGGTCCAGCAACATCATCTGTTCCCGGTCGCGCGCTGCGCTGGCGTCGGCAATGCGCTGATTCATTGCGCGCAAATAAGCAATCTGCGTCGGATTAACGCGCTGCGAGGCCAAACGCAAACACAGCGCCTCGTTGACTAAACGCACCTCAATTAACTCCAGCGCATCATCAATCGATAACGGTGAAACCATCACCCCTTTGCGTGGAATAATTTGCAGTAACCCTTCCGTTTCCAGCCGATGCACCGCCTGATTCACCGGCGTTCTGCCCATCTCAAGGTCATCCATCACCTGCGCGATATTCAGATAGTCACCGGGCTTGTAACGCAGCGTGATCAGCCGGTGCTTGAACGCCAGATACGCCCGTTCGTTGAGAGAAAGGCTCTTCGGCTGGGTCGGCGAGCTCACATTTTCAGCAATATCATTACTCATCACGCGCATCCTTATTAGGTAACTGAGACATCTTACACAAAAACCTGGCATGAAAATGGCTAGATTGAAATTACTGTGAAATTTCACACGCATTTCAACTTTGGAGATTTAGCCATGCAATTACGCTTCACGACTGATTACGCAGACGCCGCAGTGCTGGATGTAGAGGTTAATGCGCTGGTGATTGCCGGCTGGGTTGGCCGCGATCAGGCTGCGGTACTGCACCATATCAGGGAGCTCGAGGCACTTGGCGTGCCCGCTCCTGGTGCAGTGCCGCTGTTTTACCGCGTCGCCACTAACCAGCTCACTCAGCAAACCCGGCTGGAAGTGGTCGGCGAACAGACCTCTGGCGAAGCCGAACCCTTTGTGTTTTTCCACCGCGGCGAATACTGGGTTTCGCTGATTTCCGATCACACCGATCGCCATCTGGAAACCTTCAGCGTGGCGCTATCTAAACAGGCGTGCATCAAGCCGGTGGCCGGTCATGCCTGGCGCATGTCCGAAGTGAAAGCGCATTGGGACCAGCTGGAACTGCGCGCCTGGATCAGAGTGAACGGCGATTGGGTCACCTATCAACAGGGTGCGCTGTCATCGCTGCTCACGCCAATCGATCTGTTGCAGCGCTATTTCGCCGATCGCCAGGTGGAGGAAGGCTTTGCCATGTCGTGCGGCACGCTGAGCGCCATCGGCGGCATTCGTCCAGCGAGTGAATTCCGCATGGCACTGCACGATCCGGTGCTGAATCGCACGCTGGAACACACCTACATTACCGGCGCGCTGCCGGTCATCGCCTGATAAGGATTCTTTATGACGACGTTATGGCAAGCGAGCCAGCAGCTGCTCGCCGGACAAGGCTCTGCCGCAGAACTGACGCAGGATGCGCTGAGTGCCATCGCCGCCGAACCCGGCGAAGGTCAGCGAGTTTTCACCCGCGTGTATGCCGCCGAGGCGCAGCAGCAGGCGGAACAGGCCAGCGCGCGCTGGCAGCAGCGTCAGGCGCGCAGCCCGATTGATGGCCTGCCGATCAGCATCAAAGATCTGTTTGATGTTGCCGGAGAAGTGACGCTCGCCGGCTCACATTTACTCAGCAACGGCACTCCGGCCGCGGCCAACGCCAGCATGGTTGAACGGCTGCAACAGGCCGGCGCGGCCCTCGTCGGCAAAACCAACATGACCGAGTTCGCCTTTACCGGCCTCGGCATCAATCCGCACTACGGCACGCCCGCCAATCCGTGGCAGCGCACTGAGAAGCGTATTCCAGGCGGATCCTCGTCCGGCGCGGCGGTGGCGGTGGCCGATGGCATGTGTCTGGCGGCAGTCGGCACCGACACCGGTGGTTCGGTGCGTATTCCTGCGGCGCTGTGCGGATTAACCGGCTTTAAACCCAGCGCCAGCCGCATTGACCAGCGCGGTACCCTGCCGCTGGCGGCGTCGCTCGACAGCATCGGCGTGATTGCACACGACGTGCGCAGCTGCTGGCTGCTCGATAGCGTGATTGCCGACCAACCGCTGGTGATGGATCAGCGTGAACTCTCTGATGCGCATTTCGTCATTCCACAAACGCGCGTGCTGGCCGGGCTCGACCAGCACGTCAGTGCGGCCTGGCTACGCGCGCTCGAGGTGCTGCGCGCCCAGGGTGTGCAGCTCACCGAACTGCCGCTCGATGAGCTGGCGGAGCTGGATACGATGAACGCGCGCGGCGGCATTACCGCCTGGGAAGCCTGGCAGTGGCATCAGGCGTACGCGCTGTCCCAGCCTGACGCCTACGATCCGCAGGTTCTGACGCGCATCAAACGCGGCAGCTTGCTGAATGCCGAGGATGCCGCCGAGCTTTATCAGCGGCGCGCCGACTGGCAGCAGCGTGTGGAAAACGCCGTGGCGCCGTTCGACGGCATCTTAATGCCGACGGTGCCGCTGATCGCCCCTACCCTTGCCGAACTCGACGACCCCGCGCGTTACATGCAGGTCAACATGCTGATGCTGCGCAACACCAGCGTGATCAACATGCTCGATGGCTGCTCAATTTCTCTGCCTTGTCATCAACCCGGCGCTGCGCCGGTTGGCCTGATGCTGTCCTCAACCCATGGCAACGATGCTGCATTACTCAGCTGGGCTGCCGCGCTTGAAACCACCCTGAAACGGAGTAGCTGATCATGACTCAACCCCACGGCATGCTGTTTGTCGCCACCAATATCGATGCTGCAGATGAAGCGGATTTCAATCAATGGTATGACCATGAGCACGTTGAAGAGCGCGTGGCGATCGCTGGATTTCTCAGCGGCACGCGCTATCAGTCGATCGATGCCGAGCGTAAGTATCTCGGCCTGTATGAGACCGCATCGCTGGAAGCCTTTACCAGCGCCGATTATCACGCTGCCTTCACGCGCCAGACCGAATGGTCGGTGAAAAACCTCAACAAGATGATCAACCCGATGCGCCGGGTGTGCGCCATCTCTCACCTACATGGTCAAGGCAGCGGCAGCCATCTGGCGGTGCTGACGTTGCCAGCCGGTACGGATGTTGCATTGCTGGGCAACTGGCAAAGCAGCGTGCAGCACACGCCGGGCTATATCGCCTCACGTTTGCTGACGCCCGACACCACGCTGAGCTCACCGCTGCCGCGCGAAAACCGCGAAAGCCGCCCGATGCAGACGATGCTGCTGCTGACCTGTCGCGATGCGCAGGTGTGCAAAACGCTGGCTACCGCTGCCGCTGCCGCCCTCAACGCGGATGTACAACTTTATGCCCTCAGCTGGCAGTTAACGAAACAGGAGATGGCTCATGGCTAATACCGATTCGACATTGCAGCACGCCACTGGCGAGCCAGCCAGCCACACCAAAACCGGTCGCCTCGCAGCGGCCAGCTCGATTGGCACGGCGCTGGAGTGGTATGACTTTACGGTCTACAACATCATGGCGGCGCTGGTGTTTAACCATGTATTTTTCCCCAGTTTCGATCCGCTGGTCGGCACCATTCTGGCGTTTTCCACCTATGCGGTGGGCTACGTTTCGCGTCCGGTTGGCGGGCTGATCTTCGGCCACCTTGGCGATATCGCCGGACGAAAAGCGGTGCTGATCACCACGCTGGTGATTATGGGTGTGACCACCGCGCTGATGGGCTTGCTGCCGGGCTATGCGGTGTGGGGCATCTGGAGTCCGGTGCTGCTGGTGGCGCTGCGCTTTATTCAGGGCATTGCCCTCGGCGGCGAATGGGCCGGCGCGGTGCTGCTGTCGATGGAGCACGGCGACGCGGATAAGCGCGGTCGCAACGCTTCGTTTGCCCAGGTGGGTCCATCTTGCGGTACCTTGATTGGTACCGGCTTCATCACGCTGGTAACGGTGGCTTTGAGCGGCGAGCAGTTCCAGGCATGGGGATGGCGCATTCCGTTCCTGCTAAGTTTGCTGCTGGTGATGTTTGGCCTCTGGCTGCGTCGCGGCGTCGAAGAGACACCGACCTTTGTGGCGATGCAGCAGGCAGAGAAAACCACCCATACGCCGCTGAAAGAGGTGTTTGTGCGCTATCCGCGCGAGCTGTTGATTGCCGGCGGCTCACGCATCGGTTCGGATGTGCTGTATGCGCTGGTGGTGGTTTTCACCCTGACTTACGTCACTACGGTGCTGCAGCTGCCGCGTCCGCTGGCATTGATGGCCACCATGCTGGGTGCGATCGGCAATGCGATTACCGTACCGATGTTTGGCGCGCTCTCCGACAAGCTAGGTCGTCGGCCGGTGTATATCGCCGGTGCGCTGCTGGCCATCGTCTGGTCGTTTGTGTTCTTTGTGTTGCTTGATAGCTCGCAGCCGATTCTGATTGTGCTGGCGGTGATTGGCGGGCTGTTGATTCATGCGGTGATGTACGGACCGCAGGCGGCGTTTGTCACGGAGCAGTTCCCCAGCCATGTGCGCTATGCCGGATCGTCGCTGGCCTATACGCTGGCGGGGATTATCGGCGGCGGCTTTGCTCCACTGATCATTACTTCGCTCTACAAAGAGATGGGTAGCACGCTGTGGGTGTCACTGTACGTCAGCCTGGCGTTACTGATTACGCTGTTCGCGCTGTGGAAAGCGAAAGAAACCGCGCATCGACCGCTGTAATCACCCGGGTTTTGTTTGGCGAGGGATTGCCAGACTTTCGCAGAAAGGAGTAATACGGCGCGGCACGCGCGACCGGATTAATGCATTTTTTTCGCCAGGATACGAATGGCTTTCTCGCAGGCACTTTTGGTTTTGCTGTCTGTTGAGCGCAAACTCAGGCGATACAGCGCGCCAATCAGTTCCTGAACGGTAAGCGCTTCATCAGGACGGAGAATGCGTGTCACCACTCTCCCCACCAATGCGCGAATCTCTTCCGTAATGTCTGAATCTTCGTCTTTCACTTGCCCTCCGGCTTCACGCTTCGCTTATTTAGGAAGTATCCACCTCCTAATTAGACAAATTTTAGTCCAGCAGCTTCATCACCAGCTTGATTGTCGCGGGTTCATCTTTTACATCGGTGATCTTGCCTACTACGCGCATGCCAAAGGCGATACAGAGTATCAAGCCCGCTGCGCTGTCAATATCCAGATGCCGTGTGACCGATCCATCTTCCTGGCCGAGTTTCAGCAGAGAAGCGAGAAAGTTTTTATTGCGGATCACCGCTTCACTCACTAACTGCGACAGATCTTCATCCAGCACCTGCAGCTCCACCGTACTGCCCACCACCAGACAACCGGTACGGCCTTCAATCGCACGGGCAGAATCGAGATAGAACTGCAGCAGTTCCGCGAGCTTTTCGCGCCCGGTGGTGAACTGCGCCAGCCGCTGGCGCAGGTCGGCATTGCGCACCGAAAGATAGCGCTCAAATACCAGCAGAAACAGGCTGCGCTTATCTTTAAAAGCCTTGTAAATGCTGCCCGCGGTTAGCCCCATCGCCTCACCCAAATCACTCAGCGAAGCGGCATGAAAACCCTTTTGCCGAAAAACAATCATGGCTTTGTCCAGAGCCTGTTCGATATCAAATTCTCTTGGGCGGCCCCGTTCGCGGTTTTTCGTTTCTGTGGCTAACTTTTTGCTCATAGCGGATACATCAGGCAGTGCGGGTTTCCAAAAATTGACTGAAAATCTTCTCGGCGTTCACTATATACCAGCAGAGACAAGTCTGTATACCCAGGCGAGAATAACACCTTATATCACAGAGGGTTATGCAATCACCCTACTATTCAATATCAGATATTTGAGTCAGCTCACGCCGCAGCGCAGCAAACCGCAAATTCTGTGCCAGAATTAATACATCCGTTGGCATGCGGCCAAACGGTGATCATTCAGCAACCGGTAACGACTAAATAGGGAGATCGACAATGAACGAAGATCGTATTAGCGGCAACTGGAAGCAGTTCAAGGGAAAAGTGAAGGAAAAATGGGGCGACCTGACTGATGATGATATGACCGTGGTCGAAGGGAAACGCGATCAGCTGGTCGGTAAAATTCAGGAACGCTATGGTTATGAAAAAGACCGCGCGGAAAAAGAAGTAAAAGAGTGGGAAGATTCCAATAAATACCGTTGGTAAACCGCTCGAACGTGCCGGACAACCCCTGTCCGGCATGCCTCAATCAGTGTTTGGTGCTGTCGTCCGCCACCGCGCTTTTGGCCAACATGTTGATCACACCCTCGTCTGACTCTTCTTCATCGCATTGGCTGCTGCGGTTAACCTCTGCTAAGGCTAATCTGGCAACGCGAATACGCTCTGGCGTTCCACCCGCCTGAATCATCTTCTCTAACTGGGCGATCAGCGTAGTACGCGAAATTGCGGCATCGTGAGTGAATAACTCAATCACCGCATCACCGATCACCACGTCACTTAACTGTTTGTCATTACTGTTTTTCATGGGCTCTCTGTCACCGTCTAAACCAACCCTGGCCGGAGGATCCTGACTGAGCAGAGCATACCCAATGAGTAAAAAACATCAAATATAAAAAAGCGTCGATGCCATCGAAAATACATCATAAGAATGGCTTGCGGCGCGAGGAACGCGCCGCAAAAGTGGTTGAGGTTAACCGCCTACCCGCGCCTGCAGCGCAGCAGGATAACGTTCACCGATCACCTTGATGGTTTCCAATGCCTGCGTCAGTTTGAGTAACTCGGCAGAGGAGAGCGCGATGTCAGCGGCGTCGAGGTTTTCTTCCAGACGATGCAGCTTGGTAGTGCCCGGAATCGGCACAATCCACGGCGCCTGCGCCAACAGCCAGGCCAGCGCGATCTGCGCCGACGTCACGCCTTTCTCCGCCGCCAGCCGCGCCACTAAGGTCACCAGTTGTTCATTGGCGGCCAGCGCTTCAGCGGCAAAACGTGGCACTTTGCTGCGGAAATCATCCTCGCCAAACGTGGTGCCTGATTTAATTGCACCGGTTAAAAAGCCTTTGCCTAGCGGGCTAAACGGCACAAAACCAATACCCAATTCGTTTAGCAGCGGCAGAATCTCCTGCTCCGGCTCGCGCCACCACATTGAGTATTCGCTTTGCAGCGCCGTGACCGGTTGCACGGCGTGGGCGCGACGAATGGTATTGGCACCCGCTTCCGATAAACCGAAATGTTTAACCTTGCCTTCATTGATCAGATCCTTAACCGTGCCGGCCACATCTTCAATCGGCACATTAGGATCTACGCGATGCTGATACAGCAGATCAATCACGTCAGTTTTCAGACGGCGCAGTGAACCTTCAACCGCCAGACGGATATGCTCGGGACGGCTGTTCAATATTTGCTGCTTATTATCGTCACCAAAGGTGAAGCCAAATTTTGTGGCGATCACCACCTGGTCACGGTAAGGCTGCAAAGCTTCACCCACGACCTCTTCATTTAAATACGGCCCGTACACTTCCGCGGTATCGAAAAAAGTCACGCCGCGCTCTACTGCCGCGTGAATTAACTTAATCGCCTGCTGCCGGTCTGTGGCCGGACCGTAGCCATGGCTGAGCCCCATGCAGCCCAGACCCAGCGCGGAAACTTCGAGTTTGGCGTTGCCGAGATAACGATTTTGCATGTGTCACTCCATTAGGTTTTAGGGTGCGTAATTACACATCGAGTTTGCGGCCGGTGAGCCACTCAACCATGGCTGGATCGCGGTGCGAGAAGAAGGCGCTGGTCGCGCTATCTAGCGCGGTGATTTGCAGCATTTCGGCGTCACTGAGTGCAAAGTCCAGCACATTAATATTTTCTGCCATGCGCGCTTTGCGGACCGATTTGGCCAGCGAAACAATGCCGCGTTGGAAGATCCAGCGCAGCACCACCTGCCCGACGCTTTTGCCATATTTCTCGCCAATCGCCGTCAGGACAGGATGCTGGAACAACCCGTTTCTGCCTTCGGCAAACGGTGCCCAGGCTTCAGGTTGAATGTTGCGACTCTTCATCCACGGCACCGCGTGCAGTTGCTGGTTGAAGGGATTAACTTCAATCTGGTTCACCGCCGGCACAATCTTATTAAACGCAACCAAGTCCGCCAGACGATCCGGCTGGAAGTTACTGACGCCAATGGCTTTGATTTTGCCGGCTGCATGCAGCTCTTCCATGGCACGCCAGGCGCCATGCACATCGCCGTAGGGTTGGTGAATCAAATAGAGATCGACATAGTCCATCTGCAGACGATTAAGCGAACGCTCAAACTGCGCTTTGCCGCCTTCGTAGCTGGTGTCCTGCAGCCACAGTTTGGTGGTGACAAACAGTGCTTCACGTGCCACACCGCTCTGCTTGATGGCATTGCCAACCTGAGTTTCGTTTTGATATGAGGCGGCGGTATCAATCAGCCGATAGCCGGTTTCGATGGCATCAATCACCGCGTGCTCACACTCCGCGGCATCGGTCATCTGAAACACACCAAAGCCCAGCAGCGGCATCTCGAGACCGTTATTCAGTTTTATGTTTTGCATGGCGTTATCCTTTCGTTAGTTTCCGAAAGCATAACGCCTGAGGATTGTTTTGATTAGACCCGGTAATCAGCTAGGGTTTATTAACTCAATTCATGAATCAATCAACCCTGCTGGCCAGCTACTGCAGATTCTTCTGTTGGAAAAACGCGCTAACCTGGTCGGCGATTTGCACATTATTCAGATCGGAGAACGGGAAGTGCGTATTTCCTTTAATGCCAATCTCTGGCAGATGGATCACTTGCACATCGCCACCGTGTTTATTGACCACAACTCGCCACTGGCGCGCCATCGCCAGCCTTACCCGCCAACTGTCCTGCGCTGGCATGCTGCTCGCTTTATCCGGAATGTTATCGCCATAGAAAATCAGAATCGGAATTTTGGTCAGCGCCATAAACTTGTCCAGCGCCACAGGCTCGCCTTTCAGCGTATCGAACGCGCTGGGCATCGGGGCCGGTAATTCGTTTTCGGGAAACACAAAGCCGCTGCCCGGTTCAAAGGCGACAATGGCTTTAACCTTGTTGTTTTTCATCGCGGTATACCAGCCAGGCCCGCCGCCCTGTGAATGGGTAAACAGAATGGCGGGACCGCTTTTGTCGATAACCGCGGACATCGCATCGGAGATGACGTTGACGTCAAATGGCCCGGTATTGGGGGTCATTTGGCGGAAGTATTGGTTCAGCGCCTCTTTATCCTGGGAGAACTGCACGCCTTTAAAGAAGGTGGGCCATACGCCCAGGCGGAATTGGTTAAACGACAGCTGTTCATCCGGTTTTGGCGTGACGGTGGTGGCTACCGTGCTACGACCAGCCGCACCCCGGCGCGGTTGATCAACCAGATAGGTGGCAAATCCACGACGCAGGAAAATATTTTGAAAACCTTCGCGTCCATCCGGGGTACTTTCCCAGGTACGCGAGAACTGTCCGGCACCATGCAGCATCACGATGGGATATTTATGCGGATGTTGCGGAATCTGATAAAACACCGCGGCGTGGTCGCCATGATAGGTTTGGCCCGCTGCATCCAGTGGTTTTTTGGCATCAAATTGTCCCGGCGCTGTCACCACCGTGCCGCCCGCAGTGAAGCTGCCTTGTGCCTGAATCACTAACGGTTCGGCGTGGCTGGTAGCGATAAACCCCGCCACCAGCAAACCTACACCCCAGATTTTTACCGTTCTCTTCACACGCTGTCCCTCTGTTATGTTTATGTATTAGCTGCCAACCGTCGCTAACCAATGGGTGACGGTCTCGGTGGTTCTTCTCTCCTGATCGCACTCCAGCACCAGCGGTTTTTCTCGTTGCGCCGCCGCAGCCAGCGTAGCGAGAATCGCTTCACTGTCGCCGATGCCGTAACCACCGTGGGTAATAAACGGAATGATGCGTTTATTACGGCAATCATGGCTGCTGAGAAACGATTGCACCACCGGCGGCACCGTGGTGCCCCAAATCGGAAAGCCCAGGTAAATCGTGTGGTAGCGATCAAAGTCCGCAACGCGGTTTTTTAACGCCGGTTTCACCTGCCGATCGCGCTGATTTTTCGCCAGCTCAACCGTTTGAAAATAGTCCTCGGGATAGGCCACTGCCGGTTCAATGGCAAAAATATCGCTGTTGAGTTGACGATGAATAACACCTGCCAGTACCCGCGTGTTGCCACTGCGGGAGAAATACACCACCAGCGTCGCGCGATTATTTTGCCCGGGCACGGTGTTAGCCAACGCCGGCTTAAGCACGGCAGCGGAAAACGCCGCGCCCGCCAGCGCGCTGAGTAGCACTCTGCGGTTAGCATCATGCGCATCTGACATGACTTCGCTCCTCTGACATGAAATTTATGGCGTATCTTGCGCCGCGCGCAGTGCGGCTTCCGCGCGCGCAGCGGCCTGCTCTTCCCCGCTGGCACGTAAAATTTGCGCCAGATGCTGCAGCTGCCCACGCGTTAGCCCTACTCGCAAACTGGCACGGGTATGCGATAGCAGCTGCGCTTCAATACCCGGCGTGGCGGCTAAGGCACCTACCGTCGCCAGTTCGCGGCTTTGCCAGTCAAGGTTGTCACGGGCAAAAATATCGCCAAATAGATGACTTTGCAGGAACTGGTTGATCACCGGCGCAAAATCAAACAACGGGCCTTGCACTGGCGCGCCAGAAATTTTGGTTTGGTTAGCAGTGCCTAGCTGACGCAGCGCATCCCCCACCGGAATGGGCTGCACAGGCTCTTTACCCGGTTCATCCTTGATGCCGCGCTGCTCACGCGCTTCGGTCACTTTCATCAACGCGCTCAGCGCATTGAGACTGCGCGGAAATCCGGTATAGGCATACAGCTGCACCAGAATTTCTTTGGCTTCACTGATCGTCAAGCCAGCATCCAGCCCCTGATTCAGCGCGGCATCCAGTTTTTCCATATTGCTGGTTGCCATAAATACCGCCATCAGAGGAATGGCTTGTTGTCGTGCGGAGAGGGTTTCGGACTGATTCGATGACTCATTCATTGCAGGTGTTACTCCCTGGTGAGTTGCAGCATAGGTTGTCAGGTTACCGGCAAAAAGCATGAGTATGGCGAAGGTGAAGGACTTAATCGGCACGGTATTGTTCATCAGTCACTTTCTCCAGCCAGCTCACACTTTTGCCATCCACTCTGCCGGTCACCGCGAGGTGCGTCATGGCACTCTCGGCGCTGGCACCGTGCCAGTGCTTGACGCCTGGCGGGCACGACACCACATCGCCAACGCGAATAGTGCGCACCGGCTGCCCCTCCTGCTGGGTTAACCCTACGCCCGAGGTGACAATCAGGCGCTGACCGGCGGGATGGGTATGCCAGGCCGATCGCGCACCCGGTTCGAAGGTGACATAAGCAGCCGAAGCATTGATCTGGTCATCCGCCACAAACAGCGGATCAACGCGTACCTGGCCGGTAAAATGTTGCGCCGGACCCGAAAGCGCCGCTTGGCTGCCGGCCGGTGTAATCTTTACTACCGGCTCGGCAGCAAAAGATGAGAAAGCAAGGGGCAGTAATAGCCCCAGAAAGCCCGATTTTGCTGTCATGCAATGCGTCCTTTATTTATTGAACGTGGATGCTGCGAGGCATCGATTCTAACGAGGCGCAGATGTCGTCATGCTGACGGGTTGCTGACAATGCTGTCAGTTTTGATCGCTGCGACATCGCGAGCGGCAGCTGACAGCGGCTTACGCTCAGGCGTTAAGGCAAAGGTCAGCCCAAAGGTATTCATTCCATCTTCACTACGCGCGAACACATCACCGCGATGCATGATGGCGACCGCGCGCACAATCGATAACCCCAGCCCGTGATGGGTGGTACTTTTGGCGCGCGCAGAGTCAACCCGATAAAAACGTTCAAACAGTCGATGCAGATGTTCGGGCGCGATGGCGGCGCCGGGATTGGTGACCGCAACCACCGCCTGACCGGCGTTTTCACTGAAGTTAACGCTAATGGAGCTGTGCGGTGCCGCATGTCGCGCACTGTTCTCCAGCAGGTTCGCCAGCGAACGGTGGAATAAGCGGCGGTCGATATGCACCCAAACATCGCCTTCGATCTGCAATTTCAACTGTTTTTCGGCGAAGGAGGGTTCAACATATTCGGCGGTTTTCACTGTCTCTGCGCGCAGGGAAACGCGCGTCAGCTGTGAGGCGTGTTCCCCGGCATGCGCATGCGACAGGAATAGCATGTCATTGACAATAGAGGTCATGCGTTCCAGCTCTTCGAGGTTGGAGCCAAGTAGGTCCTCTAGCTCCGCTGGCGAGCGTCGGCGTGCTAGCCCAAGCTGCGTCTGACCAATCAGATTGGTGAGCGGCGTGCGCAATTCATGTGCGACATCAGCATTGAAACTCTCCAGCTGTCGCCAGGCAATCGCCTGCCGCTCTAGCACACCATTAAAGGCGGCAGCCAGCGGCTGCAGCTCATCCGGTAACCTGGCGGTATCCAGTCGCTGCGTATGATCGCCCGGTGCCAGCTGATGCGCCTGTTGGCTCAGTGCACCAACCGGACGCAAACCAATACGGGATACGGCATAGCCCAGTAGCGCCACGATAAATACGCCGATGGACGAAACGATCAGCAAGGTACGCGTGAAAGCATCAAGCGTACCCATATAGGGCGTTGAGTCGATGGCCACCACGTAGCGCAACGCGGGTCGCTCACCGCGAGCCGCAAGGGTTTTGACCAGCAGAAACAGTGAGCAGGCGTCATCCGTTGCGCCTGGCACTTTATTAAACCCTTCCTGCAAGGAAGCCCAATCCACGCCCAACGGCGGCGCGCCGCCGAGGCTAAAACGCGCATCATCGCTCAAAATCCAGTAACGCACGCGTTCGCCTTCGGCGCTGGTTAAATCGGTAAATTTTCGGGCCAACGTCGCCCAGCCATCGTCTGAGGTGCGCGCCGTGATCCACGGACTCATTAAGGATTCACGAAACAGCAGTTCGTTATGCATCTGCTTTTGCAATGAGTCATGCAGTGAAGCGCGCAGCAGCAAGCCGATGGTCGACACGATCAGCACAATACTCAGCACGAACATCAGTGCGAGACGTACGGAAATGGAACGTTTAATCATGGTGAGGCTCCCGCACTTCCAGCACGTAACCCATGCCGCGCACGGTGTGCAGCAGCTTAATAGTAAAAGGTGCATCAATTTTGGCGCGTAACCGCTTAATGGCCACCTCCACCACGTTGGCATCGCTGTCGAAATTCATGTCCCACACCTGCTCGGCGATCATCATTTTCGACAATATTTCCCCCTGATGCCGCGCCAGCAGGCTGAGCAGCGCGAACTCTTTAGCCGTCAGCTCAAGCCGATTGCCGTGGCGAAACACTCGCCGCGCCAGCAGATCGAGATGCAGGTCATGGATTTGCAGTTGCGTGATGTCGGCGCCATCGCTGCTGCGACGGCGCACCAGCGCCTGAATGCGCGCCACCAGCTCAATCAGCGAAAAGGGTTTGGGCAGATAATCATCCGCCCCCAGCCGCAGCCCTTTTACCCGCTCATCCACCGAGCCGCGCGCCGAGAGCATCAGCACCGGCGTCTGTTTGCTGCTACGAATCCCTTCAAGCACGCGGTAACCGTCGATGCCCGGCAGCATCACATCAAGAATCACCGCGTCATAATCGAACTCAAGCGCAAAGTGCAGGCCTTCTGCGCCGTCAGCTGAGACATCAACGGTAAAACCCGATTCACCCAACGCCCGGCTCAGGTAAGTGGAGGTCTTCTCTTCGTCTTCAACCAACAATAAGCGCATCGCGGGGCTTCCTTATGTCAACCTTTAAACGGTATTTTGCCGGCAGCTCACCAACAGTAAGCTGACAATTTGCTGACAGCGCTGTCAGCCAACGCCCCGGTGAAACTGACAGGGTTGTTATTTTCTGGTCATGATGCTGACAGCCTGGGCGCCTTAAGCTCACCCGACGATATCACTCTCGCGAGCCCACTTTGCAGGCCGCGACTTTTCTCCGGGAGCGAAGATGAAACTCACTGCTATCCATGCCCTGCTGATCGCGGCAATGTCCGTAAGTGCACAGGCCGCTAACGGCCCACAGAACCCTTTCACCCTGGTTTATCACGGCGCCATCACGCAAAACGTGGCGGGCAAGGTCAACATCCATCCGGTGAAGTATGATCTGCACGGGTTGCAAATCGCTGCCAACGTCTATACGCCCGCCAATTACGACCCGGCGAAACACTATCCGGCCATCGTGGTCGCTCATCCTAACGGCGGTGTGAAAGAGCAAGTTGCCGGCCTCTACGCGCAGCGTCTTGCCGAGCACGGCTACATCACCATCACCGCCGATGCCGCCTATCAAGGTGCCAGTGGCGGCATGCCGCGCAGCTTAGATAAACCGGCTAACCGTATCGAAGATATTCATGGCATGGCGGATTACCTGAGTCGCTATCCCGGCGTGGATGCGAAACGCATCGGTTTACTGGGTATCTGCGGTGGCGGCGGCTATGCCCTCAAAGCCGCGCAGACCGATAAACGTTTTAAAGCGTTGGCCACCCTAAGCATGTTTGATTCCGGCCAGGTGCGGCGTAACGGCTATCAGGATTCACAGCTCGCGACGATTCAGGATCGCCTGCGGGCAGCAACCGAGGCACGCAGCAAAGAAGCCACCACCGGTGAAGTCACCTACTCCGGCGATGCCAATCTGACAGATGAGCAGATCGCTAAACTGCCGTTCGATCTCTATCGCCAGGGCTACGAGTACTACTGGAAAACCCATGCACATCCGAATTCAACCTTCCGCTACACCACCAGCAGCCTGCTGGATTTGATGCGCTTTGACGCTCAAAGCAACATGGACCTGATTAATCAGCCGTTGCTGATGATGGCGGGCAGCAAAGCTGATTCGCTTTACATGACGCAAAGTGCGTTTAGTAAAGCCACCGGCACCACCAACAAAAAGCTGTATCTGATTGAAGGCGCAACGCACATCGAGACGTATTGGGTACCGCGTTATGTCGATCAGGCGATGGGCCAACTCGATCCGTTCTTCGACCAAAACATTTAACCGTGAGATTTTACCGTGGCGGCGCTGAGCGCCATCACCGCGCTTGCCACGGTAAACAGTGCGATAATCCACGCCATGGTCCAGGGCGTGCCATCGCTGAGTAGCGCCAGCAGCAACGACGAGATAATGCCGCTGCCGTATTGCAGCGAGCCGATGAGCGCTGAGGCGGAACCCGCCATATTGGGCACGGTATCCATGGCGGCGGCCGTTGAAGTTGCCGCGATAATGCCGTTCATCGAGAAGAACACAAACACCGGCAGAATAATCATCAGGATGCCGCCGAAGTCCAGTTTGGCGCTCAGCGCCAAAATTAACGCAGCGAGGGTGGCGGTGGTCACCGCCATTTTGAGCAGGGATTCCAGCGGATAGCGGTGCACCAAACGTCGGTTCACCATGCTTACCGCCATTAACCCCACCACATTCAGCGCGAACAGCCAGCCATAATGCTGCGCATCAATGCCGAAATAGGTGATGTAGACAAACGGCGAGCCGGTAATAAAGGCGTAAGCCGCCACGTAGTAGAACGCCACGCACAGCGTAAAGCGCATGAAATGGCGGTTTTTCAGCAGGGCAAGATAGTTGCTAAACGCCCCGGTGAGCGACGCCTTTATCCGCTTGTCCGCCGGTAAGGTTTCGGGCAACCAGCACATCAGTATCAACATGACGCAGCCGATGGCCGCCAGCAGCCAAAAAATCGTGTGCCACGAGGTGACTTTGATCATCTGCCCGCCCAGCAGCGGCCCGGCAATCGGTGCAATCGCCATCACCACCATCAGCGTCGAGAGCATCTGCGCAGCGCGGGTGCGGGCAAAGAGATCGCGGATCATCGCGCGTGCCAGCATCGGCCCGGTACAGGCACCCAGCGCCTGAAACACCCGCCAGAACACAATCTGCGTGATGTCGCTGGAGAGTGCGCAGCCGACAGAACCCATCACAAATAGCACCAACCCGATAAACAGCGGCACTTTGCGGCCAAAATGGTCACTGAGCGGTCCCCAGATGAGCTGGGCAATACAGAAGCCGATGAGAAATCCGGTAATGGTCAGCTCGGCGTCGCCGTGCAGCTCTTGCGCCATCAGCGGCATGGCGGGCAGATAGATATCCGTGGATAACGACGTGATCGCCATCAACGCACTGAGAATAAGGATAAAGGGCAAACCGCTTGATTTGACGGTGAAGGAATGCGAACGCGTTGAGGCGTGATCCATGTTGAATTCCAGAGAGATCGAATTCGCCCATAGTAGCGGATGGGATAGTGAAGATAATGGCCTGAAAAAGGATTGGCTCTATGAGTAGGATTCATTAATTAGCGGTCGCCATAAATGGCGTAATGCTCGTC
Source organism: Pantoea sp. GM01 (assembly GCF_000282675.1). Taxonomy (NCBI): domain Bacteria; kingdom Pseudomonadati; phylum Pseudomonadota; class Gammaproteobacteria; order Enterobacterales; family Erwiniaceae; genus Pantoea; species Pantoea sp. GM01. The sequence goes on from NZ_AKIU01000085.1 coordinate 71,574, forward strand.
AGTTAAGCAGCGTACTGGCATCGCAGGCCGCCGGCTAACCATCCGGCAGTTTCAGAATGTATGAAGCCGGCGGCCGGGCTAAGGTCCGAAGGCGCGGACCTTAGCAATCCGCGCTTTCGCCGACGTCCTGTCGGCTCATCTGGCCGTCCCTCTGCGCTCGGCGCTGCGGATAGCGCCCAACACCGTCGCCTGTCATTACCGCATCTGATTTGAAATTTTGCAGGCTGAAGATTGTGGGTTACCTGGTCGCCATGAATGGCAACCCTATAGGCGTTACAGCGATGGTAATTCAGGACCAGGCATTGATGCTGCAGCGCGGGTGTGGAGGCGACATCCCGGTCCGCTGAGCGAGTGAGGGATTCCAGGGCGAGTTGCAGGGATGCGGCGAGAGGCGGCGCTGAGCAGGAGCGAATCGCCGCCGGTCCGTCAGGAATCGTGAGGGAGTGAAGGCACCGCGAAGCGGCGGGATGGGCTGGCGCAGGGCCCGGAAGTGCAGAGGGCGTGGCCAGGCGTCCTCTGCTCGGTCGCCGCACGGCATAGCTGAAATTGCCTCAGCCGAGGGCGAACGAAAGCCGCTCAGCGCTTAACTGATCGGCATTACGCCATTTATGGCGACCGGGTTACCTGGTGCGCATTAATGCGCACCCTACAAGTTGAACATACAGCTCAACCCATGCGACACTTTGGCTTATTTCGTTAAAGTGTCTTTTTTACGCCATGAAAACTTTTCTGATTATTGTGCCCGACGGCGGCATGCTGTTCGAAGCGGCGGGCATCGCCGATATTCTGATGCGCGCCAATCAGCATTTACCGACGGGCGTCGATCAACCACGCTATCGCGTTAGCCTCGCCACCACCCAATCGCATCAGGTGATCCACGGTCAATCCGGCCTCAATCTGCTAGCCGACCTAAAACTGGCGGACGTTGATCCGCGCACCGCCTGGGACACCATTATGATCACCGGACGCGGCGACAGCGCTGAAGAGGGCAATATGGTGGTCGATTTCGTTAAGCTGGCGGCACCGCAGGCGCGCCGCGTGGTTTCGGTGTGCGGCGGCGCGATGCTGCTGGCCGAAGCGGGCCTGCTGGAGGGTCGCCGCGCCACCACGCACTGGCGCCTGCTCGATACCCTGCAAGCGCGTTTTCCGCAGATCCAGGTGGAGGGCGGTCCGCTGTATATTCAGGATGGTCCGATCTGGACCTCCGGTGGCGTCAGCTCGGGCTTTGACCTGACGCTGGCGCTGGTGGAAGCGGATTTCGGCTTCAGCGTAGCGCGCAATATTGCGCAGGACATGGTGATGTATCTGCGCCGTCCCGGCGGGCAGATGCAGTTCAGCCGCTTCCATCTGCAAACGCCGAGCGGCATTGGCCCAATCAGTGAACTGCAACGCTGGATCCGCGCCAACCTCGCCGAGGACCTGGCGGTGGAGAAGCTGGCCGAGCGCGTCGCCATGAGTCCGCGTAATTTCACCCGCGTTTTTACCCGCGAAACCGGCGCACCGCCCGCGCGCTATGTGGCGGAAGCGCGCCTCGCCGCCGCGCGTGAGCTTTTAGAACAAACTCATGACACGCTGGAACGCATCGCGCTGGCGACCGGCTTTGGCAGCAGCATCAATCTACGTCGCTGCTTTGAACGTCAGCTGCATCTCACGCCAGGCGAATATCGCCAGCGCTTTCACTGCAAAAAGTTGGCGTAAAGTGATCGTTATTTGGCGTTTACGCCAACGCGTCATCGGCCTAGAGTGACTCCAGCATCTTCGGAAAAGGAGTCAATCATGACTAAGATCGGCATTAACGGCTTTGGCCGTATCGGACGTAACGTTTTTCGCGCAGCACTCGGCAGCGACGATATTGAAATCGTCGCCATTAACGATCTCACTGACAGCAAAACCCTCGCCCATCTGCTGAAACACGATTCGCTGCTCGGCCGCTTGCCCGCTGAAGTAGAAGCGGGTGAAGGCGAACTGCGTATTGATGGCAAATCTGTGCGCGTCTTCAGCGAGCGCGATCCGGCCAATATTTGCTGGCAGGATGTCGGCGTCGATATCGTGATTGAAGCCACCGGCTTCTTTACCGAGCGCGACAAAGCCGCCGTGCATATCACCAGCGGCGGCGCCAAACGCGTGATTATCTCCGCGCCCGGTAAAAATGACGACCTGACCATTGTGCTGGGCGTTAACGATCAACGTTACGATCCGCAGCAGCACTTTGTGGTGAGTAACGGCAGCTGTACCACTAACGGCCTGGCGCCGGCGGCGGCGGTGCTGCATCAGGCATTTGGTATCGAGCACGGGTTAATGAACACCACGCATGCCTATACCAACAGCCAGGTGCTGCACGATCAGCCAGAGAAAGATCTGCGCGGTGCGCGGGCGGCGGCGCTGTCGATTGTGCCCTACTCCAGTGGTGCGGCGAAGGCGCTGGGGCGGGTGATTCCTGAGCTGGATGGTCGTTTGACCGGCTATTCGCTGCGCGTGCCGGTGCCGGTGGTATCGATTGTCGATTTAACCGTGACGCTGAAACGCGATGTCACCGCAGAAGAGGTGAATAACGCCTTTAAAGCCGCAGCGGCGGAAGGCCCGTTGCAAGGAATTTTGGGCTACAGCGATGAACCGCTGGTTTCGAGCGATTATCAGGGCGATGCCCGTTCATCGATTATCGACGGACTCTCCACGCTGGTGATTGGCGGCAATCTGGTGAAAATCCTCGCCTGGTACGACAACGAATGGGGCTTCTCTAATCGTCTGGTGGATTTAGCGCGCCTGATGGCGAAACGTGGATTGTGATTTTAGGTGCGTCTTTCGCGCAGTCTATGCCAGCGAAAGCACACATTGTAGCGGCGCAATTTTTTGCGCGATGAATCGCGCCGCTACGGAATGTGCGGTTATTGAATCGTTGAGCTGTTACTTAAGTCCCATTGCGTCCTTCAGAGTAAAGAACAGATCGGTCTGATCGGTTAATCCCACCACGTTCGCCGCATGCGGACCGTACGCTGCGATGCGCACCTGCGTTCCGGTGTGCTCCTGCGAATCCTCTTCTGAATTGCCGTAGCTGATGGTCATCACCGCGCCATCTTTGGTATTCACCGCTTGCGTCAGGCCCGGTGCTTTGGTGCCGTTTTCCACGATCTGGCTGCTGTGTGCGTGATCGGCGGTCACCACCACCAGCGTATCGCCGTGCTCGCGCGCAAACGCCAGCGCTTCCTGCACCGCTTCATCCAGATCGACGGTTTCACCAATCTGACCGCACGGATTGGCCGCGTGATCCTGCTTATCAATCGATGCACCTTCCACCTGCAAGAAGAAACCTTTGTCGTTAGTGCTCAGCAGATTGATGGCTTTTTTGGTCATCTGCGCCAGCGTCGGCACGGAAGCCGGACGATCTTTGTTCACCTCGCAGGTCACCACCGGTTTATCGATGTTGCCGTGATAGCTGGCCTTTGGTCCCTGCCAGCGCACCGGCATGTTGCCATCGGCGAACAGACCCAAAACCGGTTTACTCTGATCGGCCTGTTGAATGGCATTCATGTCCTGCAGATTATCAATCCACTGATAGCCCAGCGCCTGCGCCTGTTCACGCAGGGTTTTACCCTGATACTCGCCGGCTTTCGCGGTTTCGCTAAAGGATTTCGCACCGCCGCCCAGCGTGACATCTGGGCGGGTTTTCAGCATCTGTTCAGTAATCGATCCTTTACCACCCTGCTCCAGCGCGTTGCCGGGGCACAGCTCGCTGGTTTTCTCCGGACCGTAGCATTTGCGCGAGGTGACATGCGCCATTAACGCAGCTGGCGTGGCATCCTGCAGTTCAGCGGTCGAGACGTTGCCGGTGGCTTTACCGGCGGCTTTCGCCAACTCAAGAATCGTCACCTGATCTTTGCCATTAACATCGACGCCAATTGCACCGTTGTAGGATTTGGCACCGGTAGCCCACGCGGTGGCCGATGCAGCGGAATCCGTCACGTAATTGGGTTTGTGGGTTTTCTTGTCCAGCGAGTAATGGGTGTATTGGCCGGTGAGCGGCAATGCATCCAGGCCGGGGAAGAAACCGCCAGCGCCGCGCGCCTGGTTGCGTGCCGCAGTGATTTCCGAATCGCCCATGCCGTCACCAATCAGCAAAATCACGTTTTTCGCGGTGCTATTGATTAATGAGGCTTTCAGCGCCTCGGTTTGATCGCCGGTAAGACGACGCGCCCCGCCGTGTTCGGTCACATCACCGGTGGCGGCGCGTGAATAATTGGACTCTTCTGCCACTGCTGACGTCGCGACCAGAGAAGCCAGCAGCGTAACCGTAAAGAGAGGTATGTGTTTCATTTATAAGCATCCTTATCCATAGATATAACCAAATGTTTCCGCAGACAAGTCTGCGACAATGCGGTGACATTTTTGTGACGGAAAAGGAATAGTTTGATGACAGAATCGACATTCTGAGCAGGGTAAAGGCAATCCGCTCAGAGCTTAAGCGGATAGAACGAAAGGAGAAAATAGCGCTTGACCCTTTTCAGCGATCTCCCTATAGTAGCGCCCCGTTGACCCAGCGCGGTTGGCAAAAAAATGTGGTGAGGTGTCCGAGTGGCTGAAGGAGCACGCCTGGAAAGTGTGTATACGGCAACGTATCGGGGGTTCGAATCCCCCTCTCACCGCCACATTCTAAAGAAGAGTCTGAACTTATGTTCAGACTTTTTTTTTGCCTATTCTGCAGAGAGAGGGGGATTCGAACCCCCGCCAGGTTCGATACCTGGCGAAAACAAGTTAGACCGTGGATTTTGCTTAATCCTACTCTCTTGCAGATGTGACTAACTCTTGATAGCTGGCGATAAGCTGCTTCAGGTGCATTTCCGCTTGTGTTAACTGGATCTGTGTAGCGTCATTGTGCGATTGCTGCAACACCCGCAGTTCCTCTTCCAGTGGCACCGTTCCGTTGAACGCCTGCGTCATATTGTAGACCGCTGTTTTCAGTTCGCTCACCGTCAGATATTTGCCGCGCTGCTCGTCAAGTCCATTAAGGCGCTGCGACAACATGTTGAGCTGCTCCATACCCTGTTGCCATCCCTGCACATTCTCAACAGGCAGCGTTGCCGCTTTAAGTTGCTTGTTCCAGCGTGCGCTCATCGTTTTAACCGCATCCGAATCAGGCAACAACAGGCTGGCCTGCATTACCAGCGCATTACCTTGCTGTAGATTCCAGTCCGGCGATGCGCCCTGCAGCCAGTTCAGTTGCTGCTGCGTTTGCTCCAGCCATGCACCGTCGTTCAGCCATTCGGGGGGATTAGCCTGGAGCTCAGCAATCATTTCCGGTGTGAGAGGCGCAGCAACTGGTGATACTGAAGCCTGTAATGCCTGCTGCAACAGAGGTTCCTGCTCAGTATTTTTCTCAAAGAAATAGCAAGTGGCGGCAATAAGTGACACGCTCAGCAGCGTTGCGCCTATGCCACTGATAAACGCACGACGGCGCAGCCACCGCAGATCGGGTGCCGGCGCACCCGGAGATGGAACATACACCCAGCCGCTGACTTCTGCACTTGCTAACGCCAGTGCGGGCTTCTCCATCGGAACGACTTCAGGCAGCTTAGCCACGGCATCAGGCGTTGATACATCGCAGTGTTCCAGCATCACTTGTGCACTGCGAATGCGGCCCAGCAGCGGATCAATCTGGCTGAGCTGACGCAGTTCTAGACGATGAAGATGAGCACCGGCCTCGCTAAGCAAACGTGCCGACTGGCTAAGCGCCGTTAAATCTGCTTCGGTTATCGTTTGAGTACGCAGGAATTGCTGCAGCCGACGGCTCAGTCCCGCCAGCAGTTCGATGCGCGCGTGCGCTGAATGCGGCCATAACGTCGGCCAATCGCGGGTAATCAACGCCACCAGCACCGCCAGGCCTTCTGTCATACCTGCCGTTCCTGCCGTGTTCGCACGCGATAGCGTGTACCAAACGGCGCTTTGCAGCTCGACGCCGTTTTTTTCGAACAGCGTTAAACAGAGCACGGAGACATGCGGCCAATCGACATCCGGACGCGCCGGGTGCGTGAGTTTCTGCATTTCCTGACGCAGCGCAGCATATTCTGCCAACGCACGTGGATCGCCGCCGGTTTTGACGAAGCGAGGTTGAGATGAAGTCATTGCAGTGTTCCGAAAAGCCTTAATCAGGCGAAAAAGAAAGTTATTTAGATGGTAAGTTCGCGCCCAGTTTTGCTATCAAGACAACGTTTGGTTGTTGGCTCCCAGTAGGCGTAAATATTTTGGCTGTTGACGCAGCGCTGCATCCGCTCCTGTGGATTATCCACAGTGCGCTGCGGGACTTTATTTTCAGGTTTTTGTGTAGTAATCGAAGGGCGAGGAGTTGTGTGCGAGGTTTTTTCGTTAGCGGATTTCTTTTCTGGGCTTCTCGCTGGCGCTGCTGGTTCGCTTGCGAAGTAGTCAGCAGACTTTCTTTTTGCGCCGTGACAGTGATAGCCGCCATTTTTACGATCGTTATGACAGCCTTCGGAATTAGTTCTGCCTGGATGCGCGTTGACATCATTAACGGCACCGGTACTGAGTAAAACTAGCATTCCGGATAACAGTAATTTCTTCACTTACGACTCCATTAGCTTTTCTCAAACAAAAGCTCGGGCTTCTACATACTGCTGCTGTTTCATATGGCGGATCATCACACGTCCCTCCGGCATAAATTCGGTGCCGAAGCGCACTAATCCGATCTCATTTAGCTCAGCATCAATCGCGTATCGCAGTTCACCGGGTATATTTTGCTCGAGTAAAATGACATCAATACGTTTCAATCTCGGCTCATATTTCAGCAGCACTTCTGAGAGTGTATAAAGCAACTGATGCGCGGTACCTGGCATGCCCTGCAAAATACGAGACATATCCGGCAGACCGTAATCGGGGATGTGTGAAAACGATCCAGCTCGGGCATTAAGAATACGTTGCATGTTATCAAGTACCGATAGGATTGCCTGATCATTTTCAGCCAGACAATCCGCTTCAAATTCTCCTGAAAAATTGCCTAATAGAACTTCATACAATGATGCTTGGGATTCATTCATTTTTGTCACAATGGTTTTTAAAGTTATATTTTACTTACATTATAAATAAAGTAGATTATTTATAAACACAAGCAGAAGAAACAGATGGTAACTTTATTGAATCGATCTCTTCATTAATAGGAAAGAAAAGCTCGTTTCCATTTAATATTGAAAACTCCGTTTCGTCATAGATCAAATTTGCACTCACCCCATAATTAAATGGAGGCTTATAAATTTTTCTTCCACATTGGTCGTATACCACAAAAAGTACCCCATATCATCAAAAACCTTGTAGATGGAAAGGAGAGAAACGGGAATATATTTGTAGATAACTAACTTATAATTTTTGTTTTCACTATGAATTTCATACTGCTCATTATATTTGCCATAACAAATTGAGGATCGAAAAAATATAACGAAGCACAATCCAACGACTAAAGCAAAAATCACTAACAGCTTTACTTTACTTTTTCTCACAACTAAATAAACCTATTTCTTGGCTTGCTATTAACACAATTCAACTCACTAGAAACTTGCTTTTGCTGCCAACTTGAATAAATCGAATTTCAATCGTTTAAAAAGAGTTACTTTCGATTAATTTATGGATATTACATCATCTAAAAAATGAAGAAATACGACTCCACCACCTCATATTGCTAACGGGAATTTCGTACCCAGATGTATAATCACCTACGCCATTAATCGAAAAGAAATCGGCATTTCCAGATTCACCAGGAAAGAAAACGACATCACCTAAAACGCCATCTACGTCAGAAAATTCAAAAGGAGAACTCTGCCCCAGATATTCACCTTTGACCCCATACATGACAATAAAAACATCATTTTCAATTAGTGATTGATAAATTGAAATAGGCGTTGATGGAATAACATCGTAAGATACCACTTTGAATTTACCATCCAGGCTTACTATCTCTTCTACATAGTTAAAACTTCCAAAAAAGAACACCGGTGAAAAAACTAACCACCATAAAAATATTATGGTGAAACAAGAATAATAAAATACAGAACTAGTTTTCATAACTGTCCAACCTTACTTAATCAGCCGTTAAGGAGCCAGGAAAGTTTACGTCAGATTAAGTTTTCACTCATATTAGACTCGTTTTTCTCTACGAAGTAACTGGTTAATTTTTACTTTTAATTCGGATTATACTCATTTCTTATCTATTATCTGATTCAAAACATATTTGCCAGAATGGCCCATTCCATTTTTAATGTTACTAGTCGGAAGGAAAAAAATCACAAAGAAGGGCCTTCCATCACAAATAAAAAACCACCATCATCTAAAATAATTAACCCTTTGAATCAATTTATTTTTTTCTGGAATGCAATGTAGTGATGGTTTTTTTAATATTACTGAGTCAACACCTCCATTAGTGGGAAAAAAGAGTTCAGGCTGAACACCTTCTGAAAACCGGAACCCTCCGTAAATTAAATTAGAGCCAATTCCATAATTGAAATTTGGCTTATAAATAACATCGCCACAAAGATCATAAACTATAAAAAAATACCCCTCAGAATTAATCAACTTATAAATTGAGTACAGTGATACTGGTAACAACCTATAAGCAATCAATTTATATTCTTTGTTTTCACTATGAATCTCAAAAATTTCATTGCGACTGTAATGTAAATATGAGGATGGAAACACACTAACAAAAATCATCATGACAACAAAAAACAATTTTAAAAAAAACTTAACTTTAAAAAAATTCATAACTCGATTACCCTATCCTTAGGTAAAGCATCTATCCATAGTACATCCGATAGGATAATAAAATCACCACCAGAATTGTGTTTACCTTGCCACCTTCTGAAGTCTTTATTGAACACAGGTACAAAACCTGAAAATTCTCTTGCTAGTACTCCCCATAATCCTGAAGCATAGGAAGACATATACAAAGCCGATTCAATTTTATTCAAAATCCTTTCTTTATTCCATATACCTAAGGGTTCCGATGTTGAGTCTTCATCCACAAAATCATACGTATCCTTTAGATAAAAACCTAACTTCTCAACAATAAAATAACATTTATCCTGCTCTAATGTGGTGAATCCTTGAACACATACTTTTAATGTACTTGTGCCCATAGCACCATACCATCCATCTACACTATCGAGCAAACCACCAATTGTCAGATAATTAACCTGGGCCTTAGATTCTAAATATTTAACATCATTATCATACCCAACCCTAATACATTCCTTTTGATAATACCCTAGCTTAGCCAATTTGGCCTTAAGTTCTCGCCTACCATTTTGACTATTCCACACCCTAGATAATTTAACAACTCCTTCATTAACTTGTTTATATGACATAGCCCATGACATTTTAACGATATCAGTATTTAGCTGAGAAGAATTGATGAGGTTAGGATCCATCATTAGCAGTTCGTTCTTTGTTTTTTTTGTAAATTCAAATGCTGGTTCAATGCTAAACCAATGTTGCATGAGACTAGCCGCAGTTTGCCAATTCATCTTATCCATAGCATTAGGGATCATATCAATATGGAAGAAATCAACTTCAACCTGCTTTTCTGTCTGACTTTCATTCTTAGATGTTAAGGTCGTTGCAACAGTCATTATTTTGTACCTGCTCTAATCTGGAACACATAGTCAAGCATCAGTGATTCTTCACGGTCGGTTCTTATAAGAGCGGTTTTAACTTTATCAGTCTGGCCTTCAATTCGCCCGGTTTCGGCAGTTAAGGCCCATGCGAATTCAATATCTTCCGCTCCAGTGTGGGTATCAGTTATTTTGAAACACGCTGAATGTTCTCCGCATGAAAGCGCTGGTAAAGCAGACTGCATCGCTGAAATATTTACTTCCGCTTCCCGCACCACCGCCTTATGCGTACGCTTAATCTTCCGCAGGTACGTCGCCTCGGTGCCGTACTCAATCCGCCCGGCCTCCAGCTTCAGGTAACTGCCGCCGCCTATCAGCACGATGCGCTTTTTACCGGCGAACAGGATGTCCTG
>NZ_AKIU01000086.1:0-65054 GCF_000282675.1 Pantoea sp. GM01
GGCGGCGCCCGCCGCAGCGTAACCGTCCCACGCCGAAGGACCGGTCATCTCACCGGACAACACGTTGTTAATGAAGTCCTGCAACTCCACGTCATAGGCATCGATGAAACGCTTTTTCCAGTCGGTGAGAATGCGGGTAGAGAGCTTCGCTGCGCTGCGTGTTTGCACGGACATCGGCTCAGGAAGCCGCGCAATACCGCTTTCGCCCACCACTTCACACTGGATATCGTAGCCGTAAGCACAGTTGACGAAGATTTCAACGTCGATGCGCACACCTTTGGCGGTTTCCAGCAACACGATTTGTGGATCTTTCAGATGCGCAGAGGCTTTACGGGTTGTGCGTGGATAGATCACCTGCGCGCTGACATAATCGTCTTTTAGCAACCAGCGCAGCACATCGAGCTCATGAATCAGCGTATCGGTGATCGCCATGTCGGTAGTGTATAAATCGCCCACCTCGGGATTACGGTGCGCGCAGTGCAGCATCAACGGTTCGCCAATCTCGCCACTGTCAATTACCGCTTTCAGCGCGCGATAGCCGCTGTCGTACGGTCGCATAAAGCCAACCTGCACCAACTGCTTACCGGCTGCCATTTCGGCTTCAACAATGTTCATGCAACCTTGCGCGGTGACCGCCAGGGGTTTTTCACAGAACACCGCTTTACCCGCGTTGATCGCCGCGAGCACGAACTCTTCATGCGTCGGCCCCCACGAGGTAACCAGAATTGCCTGCACCTCGGGCGCGTTAATCAGGTCGTGTGCGTTGTCGTAGATCTCGGCCTGAATGGCCAGATCCTTGATGATCTGTTCGCAGTTAGCGCGGTTGATGTCATTCAGCGCCACCACGCGTGAATGCTGCAGCACCTGGCTACAACGACGAATGTGTTCGCGGCCGATCGCGCCCGTGCCAATTACACCAATATTGAGCGTCATGGAGTGTTCCTTAGGGGGATGTTAGTCGTTCAGGTAAGCAATGCTGGATTTAATTTGCTGAGCAATCTCTTCTTCGCTCCATGCCTCCATCACCGAAGAAAAAGGTTCAAAGGCATAAATACCGCGATAACCCCTCTCTTCCAGACGCTGCACCTGCTGTTTTGATTTCAGCAAGTCATCAGCGCTCAGCATGATGCGCTCTTCGTCGGTAAGCTGATGCGTTGGACGCGTGTCGGCCACACCCGACAAGTGCACCAGCCCGATGTTGCTCACCTCAATACCACCAGCGAAATCCTGCTCAGCGCCTTCATACAAGTGGTGATGAAAGGTATCCAGTACGATTTTGAACGGTGCACCAGCTTGCTTAATCAACTGTTGTGCCAGCGCGGCAGAACGCAGTGAGCTTTGTGGGAAACCGAGCGGCTCGACCAGACCCGCAATGCCATATTCGGCAAACAGCGGCGCAAGGGTTTTCAACGCGTCTATGGTTTGCTGCTGGGAAATAGCGGTGCCATCATTCAATGGACAAAGTACCAATGCTTTAGCACCGGTTGCTTGCGCATCTTTTAATAAGCCGCGCGTTTTTTCCAGTACCTCATCGGTTAATTGATTAAACGGATAAACTGCATTAATCGTTTCGATGGTGAAAGCATGTTGAGTCGCGAGATCACGCACTTCCTCAGCGGATAAATTATCGGTCACGCGGCCACTTTTCATATCATTGCGGATTTCAACTTTATTTAAACCCAGCTGTTCAACCAGCGAGAAAAAACGATCAATACTGAGGTTAGGGGCAATTTTACGATTAACGCACAGTCGGTCATGGCTTATTTTGTAGGTCATGGTGTGTTCTATCCTGAAATAATGATGTTGTTTTAATTTCTGTTTTGTTGTGACGCGACGACACCTAGCGATAGTAAGCTATCTTTTTATGCTGCTCTGCCAGAACGTTGATGGATTTACATCAGCGCAACATCATTTATACAACTCATGGAAATAGTGCTCGACCTGCTCCAGGCTGCGTCCCTTAGTTTCCGGAATCGTGCGCAGCACGAACATTGAACCGCCAATTCCAATCACGGCAAAGGTTAAGAACGCACCCGCCAGACCAAATGCCGCCAGCAGCAGCGGGAACGCCATCGATATGGCAAAGTTAGCCATCCACAGTGCAAACACTGCGCCGCCCATGCAGATACCACGCATGCGCGCGGGGAAAATCTCCGACAGCAGCAGCCAGGTGACCGGCGACAGCGCACCCTGCTGGAAGCACAGGAACATCAACATGCCCGCTAACACCAGATAAGCACGCAGCAGATTGACCTCACCCGCCTGATGATATTCCGGCATGAAGAAGCACACGGCAGCGATGAAGAACAGGCAAGCGGTGCAGCCCATCTGACCGACCAGTACCAGCGGGCGACGGCCAATTTTGCCGATCAGCCAGATACCCACCAGCGTCATCACGACAGAAATCACGCCGTTGGCGATAGTGGCAAACAGCGCTGCATCGTTGCTTAGACCGGTTGCCGTGAGCATGGTCGGTGCGTAATACATGATGGTATTGACGCCGGTGAGTTGCTGGATCGCGGCAATACCAATCCCCAGCAGGAACACTTTTCGCAGCCACGGCGTGCGCAGATCGCGCAGGCGGCCTTTACCCTGCTGCCGGTTCTCTTCGAGGGTCTCTTCAATCTCCTCCAGCTCCCAATCGACATCATCGGCCGCGCGCGTTTTCTCCAGTACTTTACGTGCCTCTGTGCTATTACCGCGCATCACATGCCAGCGCGGGCTTTCCGGCATGAAGATCATGCCAAACCACAGCAGTACCGCTGGCACGGTGGAAATGGCAATCATCCAGCGCCAGGTGTGTTCGCCGCCCCAGATTTCATTAAAGGTGGCGTTGGAAACGTAAGCCAACAGCTGGCCCGAGACGATCATCAGCTCCTGTAAGGTCACCAGCTGGCCACGTTTGTTTGCCGGTGCGATCTCTGCGATATACACCGGCACCGTAGCCGCTGCGCCGCCGACGGCGATACCGAGAAACAGGCGTGAAGCGATCATTGAGATGACATCGGGTGCGAAGGCCGAACCGATAGCGCCAAGCGCGAAGATAAAGGCCAGAGAGATGATGATCTTGCGGCGGCCCCATGCATCAGCAAAATGGCCAGCAAGCAGTGCACCAAAGGCGGCGCCAAATAGCAGTGAACTGGTGACTAATCCGGTGGTAAAAGGCGTGAGCTGTAGATCGTCACGCATAAACAGTAAAGCGCCCGATACTACGCCGGTATCGTAGCCAAACAGTAACCCACCCAGCGTCGCGACCAGCGCAATAATTTTAACAAAAGGTTCAGTTCGCGTGATGCTATTTGGGCCTGATGCCGTGTTGGTCGATATATAAAGTTCTCTTTCCATAATACCTCCTGGTAAAAAATGCTTAAGGAAATACGGCAGAACAAAACAGAACCTTTACGCTATCGATATTTATATTTCATGTTAATTTTTACTTGAAATATAATTTCCGAAATGTGAGTTCAAGCATTTTGCGATTTTTATTTTGATGGAATTACATCAGGTGGGAAGATGGTTATTTGAGCGGGTTTTGGATTGGCAATAAATAAAAAGGTCGCCATGAATGGCGACCCAACAGAACAACAGCGCGGTTATCATGGAATGCACGGATTGGCTTCGTAAGGTGCGCATTTATGCGCACCTGGAAACAAAACGCTTTAATTTAAAACATCCAGCGTACTCCCGCATTATAACGCCAGCCTTTGGCACCATTACCGTCAATCTCCTGGCGGTAATCCGCTTCCGCATACAGCGATACATCACTTTTCAGCGTTGCCGTGCCGCCAAGGCCAATATCCCACATCTGACCGAACTTGCCGCTGTTAAAGCTCACGCTGTCTGGCGCACCTCTGGCACCGGCGCGTGTGGTCGCCGATCCGCCCCAACCGCGCGTATAGCTGGTACGCAAATAGGGCGTATATTGCTGATCGGCCTGATCCTGCCAGGTGCGATCGAGACGCGCACCCACGCGGCCAATGGTTTGATCGTAATTGCCCCAGCTCACGCGGGTGTTATCGCGATCGACCACATCATCCATGTTCAGCTGCAAATACATCAGCTGCGCCTGCGGCTCGAGGCGGATGCCGTTGGCAAACTGCCATGGATAACCGCTTTCCAGCGAGGCGCCCCATCCATTACCTTTAAGCTTGCCGACCTCTTTTTGCCGGGCAATGTCGGTGTCGCCGCGATGCCAGTCAAACGACAGCGCGCCATCAAGATACAAACCGCTGTCGCGCAGCCAGGTGGCATACAGCGACAAGGTGTCGTTATCAAAGCTGGTCGAGCTGTAGCCATCGACTGCATCGGGGCGGATACGCGCATTACCGCGCGTGTAAGCCACACCCGCTCGCAAGCTGTCGTTGGCGCCCTGCAGATGCAGCAGATTGCCGCCGAGCTGAACCGCGCTGTAATCAAGGTCAAAGTCATAGCCGTATTGGCTAACATCGCGATTAGTTTTGTACTTCAGGTTTGAACCGAGATAACGGATAAACATCTCACCGCTGGCGTCACTTCTATCTGAACGCAGCTCGCCAAGACGCTTATGCAGATCGTCCATGACCGCCATGTTGTAATATGCCAATCCGACCGGCGCAGAGATATACGCGGGCATCTGCGGCGTCACCTGCGGCCGCACCACGCTACCTGCCGCATCCGTAATAAAATTGTTTGCCAGGCGATAATTCCATGCGGCCGCGTTTTGTGTTCCGTACAGCCCATATTGCCACGGACCGCTTGCCACATAACCGTTGCTCAGCGCAAAACTACTGGCGCTGGCCGTGCCGCTCACCTGCGCCAGTGAGATGCCTTGGTCCGGCGAGAGGATTGCCGCACTGCCTGCCACTGGCGTGACATCAAGCAAAGTGGTGCCACGGGTATTGCCGTTCACGCGCAGGGTGTCGCTGGTTCATTTTCAGGTTGCTATATATAGTTGTATGCATAATTAATAATGCACATTTCGAGGCGCTGTGTAGTCGATATTAATTAGAAGTCTCAAATAACAGGGTTTTGAAAACACACGCTGCATTAGGCCGCAACGACATCTATCCGCAATCACTTTCGCACCTCATTTTGTCTCTTACGATCTGTGATCATATTCGCAACATCCTGGCAAACACCCTTGTATGGTAGTAGAGCATTTATAGCGCAGGGATTTACCCCATGGCATCGACAACCATTACGCAAACGCCAGTCACCGAGAAAGATAACACTTCACTGATTAATCGCGTCGCCAGTGCATCCGCAATTGGTACTGCAGCCGAATACTATGATTTCTTTGCTTACGGCACGGCGGCCGTGCTGTTTTTCGGCCACCTTTTCTTTCCGAGCCACGATCCACTCATCAGCACCCTTGCCGCGTTTGCCACCTATGCGGTCGGGTTTCTCGCTCGCCCGATTGGCGGCATCGTTTTTGGCCATATCGGCGATAAAGTAGGACGGAAAAAAGCGCTGGTCGCGACCATTCTGATTGTCGGACTCGGAACGTTTTGCATCGGCTTACTGCCGACCTACGAAAAGATCGGTATCTGGGCGCCGGTGCTGCTGATTTTGATTCGTCTGTTGCAGGGCTTTGGCGTGGGGGGTGAACAAGCTGGTGCCTATTGATGACGGCGGAGTATGCGCAGCCCGCCCGTCGCGGCTTCTTCGCCAGCTGGGTGCAAATTGGCGCTCCGGTTGGTTTTCTACTGCCGCTGGCGCTCTTCGCGATCCTCAACGCGACGCTGTCGTCGGACCAAATGATGGATTGGGGCTGGCGCGTGCCGTTTCTGTTGAGTGCGTTGCTGGTCATTGTCGGTTTGTTCATCCGCCTGCGCATTGATGAGTCACCGGTATTTGCCGCCATCCGGGAAACCAAAGCCGCGGAGTCGCGTCCTTTAAAAGAGGTGATTCGTGGCAATCCGCGTTTGGTGATCAATGGCGTGGCGGCCAAACTGATTGAAGCCTGTGCGTTTGCTTTGTTTACCGTGATTATTCTGGCATGGGGCAAAGCCAATAACCTGGATTCCGGCATTCTGATGAACAGCATGATTGTGGCGGTCATTCTTGAAGTCTTTGCCATTCCACTGATGGGCGCACTGTCAGACAGAATTGGCCGTAAGCCGGTGTATATGATGGGTGCGCTGCTGATCGTCATCGCCATTGTGCCGTTCTTCCTCGCCCTGCAGCAAAACAGCTATTGGTTGACGCAGATCGCCATGATCATCGCGCTGACGCTGGGCCACAGCATGTGTTACGCGCCGCAAGCATCCTGGTTCCCGGAGCTCTTCCCCACTCACATTCGCTGCAGCGGCATCGCAGTGATCTGGCAAGTCGGTTCATTAATTGGCAGCGGCGTGCTGGGATTAGTGGCGGTTAAAATTCTGCAAATGACCGAGGGGCATTGGTATGGTTTAGCGCTGTATGTCGCGGTGTTGGGGGTTATTTCGGTCATTGGTTTACTGCGGTTGCCCGAAACTGCGCCAGGTCGCCGCAACGGCGAATATCATCAGTGGCAACAGCATTGATATCCTGACAGAGCGGCGACTTGCCGCTCTGCAATTTTTGTTTATGCATTTTTCGCAGAAGCATTGCCGGTTTAGGGATTTGTAAAAGTTCGCCGATGCAATATCCTTTATTTTCAACATTTTCCTGTACCTCTCGCCTAATCGGATCGCTATCTCCATGCGCAATATGCTGTCGCGTTGTCTTTCCCTGAATGACTTCGAAAAGTACGCCCAACGTCATTTGCCGCATCCGCTCTTCGCCTATGTTTCGGGCGGCGTCGAAGACAATATTGCGCTGCGCAATACGCTCGCATCCTACGCACGTTACAGCCTGATTCCGGAAAATATGGTGGATGTGTCGCAGCGCAACATCCACGTTGATCTATTTGGCCATCGCTACGCCGCACCGGTGGGTATAGCGCCGATGGGCATTTCTGCCTTAACCGGTTTTGATGGGGACATTACGCTGGCACGCTGCGCAAAGGAGAAAAATGTGCCGTTTATTATGAGTGGCTCCTCGCTTACGCGGCTGGAAGATGTGGCGCAGGTCAATCCCAACATGTGGTTTCAGGCCTATCTACCGAAAACGCTGGAAGAGATTGATGCCCTGATCGATCGGGTAAAACGCGCAGACATTCCGGTGCTGGTCATCACCGTGGATACGCCCGTCAAAGCCAACCGCGAAAATAACGTGCGCGCCGGTTTCGCTACACCGTTCCGTCCCAGCCTGCGGCTGGCGTGGGAAGGCATCACGCATCCACGCTGGTTAACCGGCACCTTGCTAAAGACGGTGTTAAAAAGCGGCATGCCCTATTTCGAGAACAATAGCGCGCAGCGTGGCGCACCGCTTTTTTCGAAAAACGCGGTGCGGGATTTCAGCGGCCGAAGCCATTTAACCTGGCAGCATATTGAACACATTCGCGCCCGCTGGCCGGGTGCCATGGTGATCAAAGGTATTCTCAGTCGTACCGATGCGCTGCGCTGTAAAGCTATCGGCATCGATGGGATTGTGGTCTCCAATCATGGCGGGCGCCAGCTCGATACCGTGATTCCGCCACTCTACGTTTTGCCGGAGATTGTTGAGGCCGTCGGGGATATGACGGTGTTGTTTGATAGCGGCATTCGGCGCGGTACCGATGCGATAAAAGCCATCGCGCTGGGCGCGCAAGCCTGCTTTGTTGGACGGCCCTTTAATTATGCCTGCGCCGTGGGCGGCGCGGCGGGGGTAAACCTGGCGATTGACTTGATTACCAGCGAGATCAGTCGCGATTTAGGCATGCTGGGCGCGGCTGCGTTGGCGGATTTAGGGGAAAAGCATCTGCGGGTTACGGGCTGAATCCTACCCCACTATGAAATGGGCTTAGCTTCGTTTCGGTGACGACACCAGCAGCAACCCCAGCACGATCAGCATTACGCCCGCAAAGCTGCTCCAGCGGAAGTTTTCACCGAATGTCGGTAATGAAATCGCGGCCAGCCAAACCAGCACATAGCTCAAGCTCAGTAATGGATAGAGTCGATTCAGCGGCAGATGACGCAGCGCCAGCATCCAGCACAGCATCGACAGCGCATAGGCGCCGAGGCCGATGGCGAGTAACAGCAGCGGTTTCAGGTGATGCATCTGCAATATCTCCCTAAACGGCGGGAGATCGAGCATCGCCAGGCGCAGAACCAACTGCGCCAACGACACCAGTAACACGCTGCACAGCGCCAGCGTCAGCCCTTTCATAGATGACTTCCCATTAGCGCCACGCCGGCGACAATCGCCAGGGTACCGATCCACTGCTGCACGCTATAGGTTTCCCGCCATATCAGCCGCGCGGCTACAGCCACTAACACAAAATTAAGGCTCAGCATCGGATAAGCAACGCTGACCGGCACAACGCGCAGCACCATCAACCACAACAACATTGCCGCGCCGAGTAGCAGTATGCTCAGGGCGATCCACATCAGCAGGCGTTTTTTACCGCGTTGCTGGCCCAAATGTGCCGCCTGCTTTTGGCAAAGCTGGGCGGCGCAACTCAGCACGCTTACTAATAAAATCAGCAGTAGATTCATGGTTTCGCATCGTAGCCGTAATAAACCAGCCGCCCCTGACGATAGACGTCATCGGGTTGCGGTAAGTTTTTGTCCGGCGTGCTGTCACTCGAACTCATCATCAACACCAACGAAACCCGCCCCTGACGACGATGCACGCGTAGCCAGTCGGCAAAGTCATCTGCATCAATATAATGCGACTGCGCATCCGGATAGCTCAGGCCATATTGCAACTCACCTTTCGCATCATAGAAATTGATATCGCTGCGCTGCAGCTCCCACGCAACCGCCGATGCCACGCCAGGATTATTTGCCAGCAGATAACGGCTGGATGCCAGTTGGTCGTGCACCGCACTGACAAAGCTCTGCGGCTGTTTTGAGTCGCGCACCTTGTGTGGGATAGCAAAACCAACCAGCAGCGCCAGCGCCAGCGGACAGAGCGCGGCTAACTGCCAGCGGCCCTGCTGCGGTTTGCGGCTCAGCCAGCCCATCACGCCCCATGCGATAAAGATGAGCGCCGCACAGATCACCCCGTTAACTTCATCGCTGCTGTAAACCGGCCGATGTGCCACGCCCCAGGGCGCCAGCACCACCAATAACACCAGTGTGGTAAGCGCGCCGAACAGCAGGTTAATCCACCCATTCAGTCTGAGCGCTTTCATCACCTGCGCCGATCCGCTGTGCGCATAGTGCGCCATTAACAGCGCCAGCGGGGCGAAGCACGGCAGAATATAGGTTGGCAGTTTGCCCCTGGCGATACTGAAAAACAGCAGTGGCAGCAGCACCCAGCTCAGCAGATACACCGTTCCGGCATGCTGACTGCGCTGGCGCCACGCCCCCATCAGCGATCCTGGCAGCAGCGCCAGCCACGGCAGACATCCCGCCAGCAGCACCGGAAGGTAGTACCAGAATGGTGCCTTGTGCTGCGCATCCGCCTCGGCGAAACGCTGAATATGCTCAACCCAGAAGAAGTAGTGCCAGAAATCGCCTTCTTGCTGATTGATTGCCAGCGCCCACGGCGAGCTGAGCAGCGCGGCAACCACGATAGTCAGCGGCCCCCAGCGTAACAGCTCAGTAAAACGACGCTGCCAAATGGCCCAGGGGAGAATTGCCAGCACCGGCACCGCCAGCGCGAGAAAACCTTTGGTCATGAAACCCATGGCGCAGGCGGCGCCGAGCAGCACATAACCCCATAAGCGCTGCTGCGTGTTCTGCGCCTGGGCGGCCAGCCAAAAACTGCACATCGCCGCTACCAGCCACAGCAGCAGGATCGGGTCAAGCACCGCATAAGTTCCCACGCCGTAAACTAATAGCGATGTCAGGAAAATAACGCTGCCGCTCAGTGCGATTTGGCGACGGGCAAACATCTGCATACCCAGCCAGTAGATCAGTAGCGCACTTAACGTGGTGCTAAAAATCGCGCCGGCGCGTACGCCAAAGTTACTGTGTCCGAACAGCAGTTGGCCGAGATTATTCAACCAATAACCGGCAATCGGCTTCTCGAAATAGCGTAAATCAAAGAAGTGCGGTACCACCCAATTACCGCTGAACAACATTTCGCGGCTGATTTCGGCATAGCGAGTTTCATCCGGCTGCCATAAGGCGCGGAATTGTATCGGGATCAGGTAATACAGCGCAAAGAGTGCCAAGAGCAGCGCAGTTTTGGTGCCTGTTCGCATCCGTGAGTCCTGTTGAAAATTAACGTTGGCAGCCTAGCCAGCCTTCGCGTCCGGGAATATGTCCGCGCACGATGGAGCCCTGTGGCAGCGTAGTGAGATCATCGGGTAACAGCGCGCTCAGCGGACAAAAACAGATCTCCTGCTGCGCCGCACGTCGTAGCAGATCGCCGAACGCCTCAAGGCCAACAATGCCTTCCACTTCGGCATGAATGGTGTAAACCGGTGAGCCGCTCGCGGCATGAATTTGCTCAAGGATGTAGTCATTAAATCCTTCGGCGCTAACTGACTGGCCGACCACTTCATCCCATGTGGGTAACGTCACTGGAATCTGTACCGTGCCCGTGCTGCCATCACTGAGCATGGGCAAGAAGGGTCCGCTGCCGCGGCAGTCGCTGTTATAACGAAAACCAAAGCGCTGTTTAGCGTCTACCACGCGGCCATCTGCCCGCCAGCCCGCCACCGCAGAGCAGGTGACATTGTCACTAATTATCGCCTCCAGCGCCTGTTTACCACGGGCTATCTGCTCTTCCAGCTTATCTGCTGGCCAGACACCCGCCCAGGTTTGCCAGGCAAAGTGATCCCAGGCGTGCAACCCCACTTCATGGTGGTCGGCAGTGGCGCTGATAATCTCCTCCAGGCCGCGACCAATTTCACGTCCCGGCCAGGCGGTGCCGGCCAGCAAAATATCCCAGCCGTAGAGCGATGCTGCGCGGGAACGCAGCATTTTCCACAAGAAGCGCGGTTTCATCAGACGCCACAAGTGGCGTCCCATGTTGTCAGGTCCTACGCTGAAGAAAAAACTGGCCTGTAGCTGATGCAGACTGAATTGCTCCAGCAGAGCCGGCACGCCAAGTTGGGTGCCGCGCCAGGTATCCACATCAACGCGTAAACCGACTCTCTTCATGGCTTCTCCTGCAGCTCAACGGTGCGCAGGAAGAAGTCCAGCGTGTTATCGATGGTGGTGTCCATTTCGACCGTCGGCGTCCAGTCGATCAGGCGGCGCGCATTCTTGATTGACGGCTTGCGGTGTTCCACGTCCTGATAACCCTTGCCGTAATAGCTGCTGCTTTCCACTTCGCGGAAGCCGGCAAACGGCGGGAAGTTGCTGCGCAGTGGATGACGCTCAAAGCTGGCCAGCAATCGCTCAGCCAACTCTTTGATGCTGGCTTCATTTTCCGGGTTACCGATATTCACGATTTGGCCATCGCAATTGTTGTGCTGGTTTTCGATGATGCGGAACAGCGCTTCAATGCCATCGCTGATATCGGTAAAACAGCGTTTTTGCGCGCCACCATCGATTAGCTTGATCGGCGAACCTTCCACCAGATTGAGAATCAACTGGGTAATGGCGCGGGAGCTGCCGATACGCGCGGCGTTAAGGTTATCCAGACGCGGTCCCATCCAGTTAAACGGACGGAACAGCGTGAAGCGTAATCCCTCTTTTTCGCCGTAGGCCCAAATCACCCGATCCAGCAGTTGCTTGGAGACCGAGTAGATCCAGCGCTGTTTATTGATCGGCCCCACCACCAGGTTGGAGTGATCCTCATCGAAATGCTGATCGGTGCACATGCCGTACACTTCGGACGTTGAAGGGAAAATAATGCGCTTTTTATACTTCACGCAGTCACGAATGATTTTAAGGTTCTCTTCAAAATCGAGTTCGAATACGCGCAGCGGATTACGGGTGTACTCAATCGGTGTCGCAATCGCCACCAGTGGCAGCACCACATCACACTTCTTGATGTGATACTCAATCCACTCCGAATGAATACTGATGTCGCCTTCAACAAAGTGGAAGCGCGGCTGCTCAAGGAAGCGGCTGATGGCATCAGAACCAATATCTAAACCGTAAACGTCGAAGTTATCATCCTGCAGCAAACGTTCGGTCAAATGGTTACCGATAAAGCCATTCACGCCGAGGATCAGCACACGCGTGCGGCGTTTCACTGCAGCCACCGGCTGGGAATAGAGCAACGCGCCCTTCACCATGCCGAGGCTCTGTGCCAGCTGGCTGCCATTCATATACACACCGTTGTCACTTTGACCGGTGACCACTTCCAGCGCCCCTTCACCACAGGCAATAATGAAGGGTTCGACGGATAGCACGGTGCCGGGTTTGGCGTGCTGCTCCGTGCTGTGCACGCGCCCTTTCCACACCACAAATTTCACCGTACCGGCGAACGCGAACGCGCCGGGCCAGGGATCGGTTACCGCACGCACCAGATTATTAATAGATTGAGCCGACTGCTCCCACTTGATGCGCCCATCATCCGGCGTACGGCGTCCCACCATCGTCGCCTGACTGTGATCCTGCGGCGTTGTCACGATATCGCCGTATTGCAACGCGGGCAGTGCGCTCTCCAGCAACTGCGTGGCGCAGGCCACCAGTTTGCGATGCAAGGTTAACGCATTGTCCTGTTCGTCGATGGCGACGTGCTGTTGCGCCACGATGTCGCCCGCATCAGCACGTTTCACCATGCGATGAAGCGTAACACCGGTTTCTTTTTCACCGTTCACCAGCACCCAGTTGAGCGGCGCACGCCCACGATATTTTGGCAACAGCGAGCCGTGCAGATTAAACGCCCCCACGCGGGCGCAATTGAGAATGTTGTCGCTCAGCAGCTTGCGATAATAGAAGGAGAAGATGAAATCCGGCGTCATCGATTTGATGCGATCGACCCACAGCGGGTGATCCGCATCTTCCGGCGCATACACCGCAATGCCATGTTCCGCAGCCAGCCGCGCCACCGAAGGAAAAGCGTGGCTCTCTGGCGAGGTGTCAGCGTGAGTGAAGATAGCGCTGATTTCATAACCCGCGTTCAACAACGCAGTAATGCCAGTGCAGCCCATTTCGGCGTAGGCGAAGACGATTGTTTTCATTGCTTAATTTCCTGTACTGAGGCGGTGTCTTGCTGTGGGTGAATAACACGTTGAATGAAGTAGCGCGGACGCGCGCGAACATCGTTGTAAATACGTCCAATGTATTCACCGAGTAAGCCCATACCGATAAACTGCGCGCCGACAAAAATGAACAGCACGGCGAACAGCAGGAATACGCCGTCGCCAGACCAGGCGGCGCCGAGGAACAGGCGCAGCACGATCAACACTAGCGAGAAGGCGAAACCGGTTAAGGCGATTAAGCTGCCAACGATGCTTAACAAACGCAGTGGCGTGGTGGTCAGGCAGGTCACCAGGTCGTACATCAGGTTGATCAGCCGCATAAAGCTGTATTTGGAATCACCAAACTCACGCTCAGCGTGCGCAACGGGCAACTCAATGGTGCGTCGCGCGAAGGTGTTGGCGAGGATCGGGATAAAGGTGCTGCGCTCATGGCAGTTCAGCATCGCATCAACAATATGGCGGCGATAGGCGCGCAGCATGCAGCCGTAATCGCCCATCGCTTTGCCGGTGACGCGCTGAATAAGCTGGTTGATGGTGCGCGATGCACGGCGACGGAACCAGCTATCCTGACGGTTCTGCCGCACCGTGCCGACCACGTCATAACCCTGCAGCGCGGCATGCACCAGATGCGGGATCTCCTCCGGCGGGTTTTGCAGATCGGCATCCAGCGTAATGATCACATCGCCACTGACGTTGCTGAAACCGGCCATAATCGCCGAGTGTTGACCGTAATTACGATTTAGCAACACGCCGACCACGTGGCTGCCGGGCATATCCGCCGCATCGGCGATCATCTCGCCGGAGCGATCGCTGCTGCCGTCATCTACCAGCAGGATTTCATAATCGAGCCCCAATCCCGCGCAGGCCGCGTCGGTGCGACGCAGCAGTTCCGGCAGGCTCTCCTGCTCGTTAAAGACTGGGATCACCACGGATACTTTACGAATCGCTTTCTCTTCCAGCATGTCAAACTCCAGCAATCTGACGTAACGCGTTAACCACGCGAGCGACGTCCTCGTCGCGCATATCAGGGAACAACGGTATTGAGCAGATGCGATCGCTGTTCCATTCGGTATTCGGCAGCGACAGCTGCGGATAGCGCTCGCGGTAATATTTGTGCGTGTGCGCCGCGCGGAAATGCAGCCCGGTGCCGATATCCTGGGCTTTTAATGCTTCCATCAGCGCATCACGGCTGATGCCGCACTGCGCTTCATCGACGCGAATGATGAACAGGTGCCAGGCGTGCTGATGTGGCCAGCCAGGCTGCGCCAGCGGCATAAATGGCGTATCCGCCAACTCGGAAAGATAGCGCTGTGCGATGGCGGCACGGCGTTGGTTAATAGCGGGTAACTTCTTCAAT
Organism: Pantoea sp. GM01; assembly: GCF_000282675.1. Lineage (NCBI taxonomy): Bacteria > Pseudomonadati > Pseudomonadota > Gammaproteobacteria > Enterobacterales > Erwiniaceae > Pantoea > Pantoea sp. GM01. Next base: position 14,454 of record NZ_AKIU01000086.1, read on the forward strand.
TGAACCAGCGCAATGGCGGCGCTGATATCCGGCAGATTGTATTTAAAGCCAGGCATGATCACTTCCGCCTGTGGTTTGCGCCCGTGCGTATGTCGGTCGTAAGCATCCACGCCTAAGCCGTGGAACTTCAGGCTGCGCATCCGATCGGCCAATGCCGCATCATCCGTCACAATTAAGCCACCTTCGGCGCAGGTCATATTTTTAATAGCGTGGAACGAGAAGATGGCGGTGCCCTGATGACCGACGTGCTGCCCCTGGTAGTAACAACCCGCCGCGTGGGCTGCATCTTCAATTACCGCGATACCGTGACGCGCGCCAATGGCACGAATGGCGTCCATATCGGCCGGCGCACCGGCGTAATGCACCGGAATAATGGCGCGAGTACGCGGGGTGATGGCCGCTTCGATCTGCTCCGGCGTTACCATTAAGGTGTCACGATCGATATCTATCATCACCGGTGTGGCACCCAGCAGCGTGATGATATTGAGCGTGGAGACCCAGGTCAGTGAAGGCGTAATCACTTCATCGCCCGGCTGAATGGCCAGCGCCAGCAGCGCAACGTGCATGCCGGCGGTCGCGGAGCTGAGGGCAATCGCGTGTTGATTGCCGGTCAGCTGGCAAAAGGCCTGTTCCAGTTCTGCGTTTTTCGGACCGGTGGTAATCCAACCTGATTCAAATACCGCTTGGACCGCTGCTAACTCTTCCTCGCCAAGCGAAGGGCGTGAAAAGGGTAAAAAATTCATAGCATTACCTTGGATTTAAGTGTTTTTACGACCATGCAATCCAAAATACGCCGGTAAACTTAACGCAACATTAAATGGGTCAGGTGCTCAATGGCCTTTTTCTGACACGTTGAAGATTGGTAGAGGAAAAGTCGCATTTGCTCATTATTGAGCATGAACCAGCACTGTTCTTAAGGTTATCCTAAGGTTTTAACCCTATACTGAGTCAGGTTATGTCTTATAACGACTGGAGGAGATTGCGATGAGTAACGCGACAGACAGACTTTCTCAGGCTGCACTGCGCCGCCACCATATTGGCGTTAAGACCAAAGGGTTACGTTATCGCGGCGATCTCTATGTGTTTCGCTTTAATGCCGATCACTATGATGTTTTTCTAAATAACGACCGCATCATGTCGCTTGCCACCAGTAACGTGCAGGAAGCCATTCAGCTGTTTAAACAGCAGTCTTAAAGATTTTGAACCAGCTGATTCTCGAGCCCGCTCTGCAATTCTGATGTAAGCCGCTGCAACCTCCCTTTTCCTCTCGCACTCCTGCTCGCTACGGCGTAACGTCTCGGCACCAATGAGCTGGATGGTGCGGAGTAGCGGCAATGGAATGGGAATATGGGTTAATTGGCAGTTTGCTGGGGTTGTCGGTTGGCAGCTTTCTCAATGTGGTGATCTATCGTTTGCCGCGGCAATTGCTGCAACCGGGCTTAGCGCTCAGTTTGTTCTACCCACCTTCTCATTGTCCAAATTGTGCTACCCCCTTGCGCTGGCGCGACAATATTCCGCTGTTGAGCTGGCTGCTGCTGCGCGGAAAATGTCGGTATTGCCGTGGCGAAATTAGCGGGCGTTATCCACAGGTCGAGTTGTTAACGGCACTTTTAACGCTGCTGTTTATCTGGCTTTTACCTTTCACTCTGCACTTGATGGCCGCGTTGCTATTGCTGTGGGCGCTAATAGTCCTCGCCCTGATCGACTTCGAACATTTGCTGTTGCCCGACGTGATTACGCTGCCTTTACTTTGGGCCGGTCTGTTGTTTAAAACCCTCGGCTGGCTGCCAGGTTCGTTACACGAAGCCGTATTAGGTGCCATCGCCGGATACGCCGTTTTATGGCTCTTAGCCGCCGTATATCAACAAATTAGAGGCATTGAAGCGCTCGGAATGGGTGATGCAAAACTGCTGGCAGCGATGGGCGCCTGGCTAGGCTGGCCACTTTTACCCTCCGTGCTGTTATTCGCTTCGGCTGGCGCTATTTTATGTGTTTTGATTGCCAGAATGGCCTGGCGGCGCGAGCTCAATCACGCTATCGCCTTTGGTCCATGGATCGCCTTAGCGGCTATAAGTCACTTTATTCATTCGGTTATTTTTTAACCACCCCATTAGCGGTGCGAAATTAAGCGGCCAATTTCTGGCCAACGCCCTGATTCATATATGGAAAGAGTAAACAAATCTAAACAAAATTAATCATTGTGATGTAGGTCAAAAGGCTCTATATTGGCCGCGTTTTTTCACAGCTGTTACTTTTTTGTTCAATTAGTCAATTGGCGAGCCATACGAGCCCCGGTTGAAGGAGAGATATGATGACGGATAAAGTCCGTATTGATAGTTTTGGTGCCAATGCATTCAACGGAAACAACGACGCATTCTTAGCCCGTCAGGCTGAGTTTGAATCTAACGTTAGGAGTTACCCGCGCAAATTGCCTTTAGCGATCGCTAAAGCCCATGGCGTGTGGATCACAGATGTTGAGAATAAACAATATCTTGACTGTCTGGCTGGCGCAGGGACGCTGGCACTGGGTCATAACCATCCTGATGTTCTTCAGAGCATACAAAATGTCATTACCAGCGGCTTGCCGTTACATACTCTTGATCTGACTACGCCTCTTAAAGATCAGTTCTCTGAATCTCTGCTCTCGCTGCTGCCTGGCCAGGGTAAGGATTATTGCCTGCAGTTCACCGGTCCTTCCGGTGCCGATGCCGTTGAAGCCGCGCTGAAACTGGCGAAGAAAGCCACCGGCCGTAGCGGTGTGATCAGCTTCTCTGGCGGCTACCACGGTATGACGCACGGCGCGCTGTCCGTCACCGGTAACCTGGCGCCTAAAGAGGCGGTTGATGGCATGATGCCAGAAGTCCAGTTCATGCCTTACCCGCACCAGTATCGCTGCCCGCTGGGCATCGGTGGTGAAGCCGGCGTTAAAGCGCTGACTTACTACTTCGATAACCTGATCAACGACGTGGAAAGCGGCGTGCGCAAGCCTGCGGCAGTTATCCTTGAAGCCGTTCAGGGCGAAGGCGGCGTGAACCCAGCGCCAGCTGAGTGGCTGCAACGTATCCGTAAAGTGACTCAGGAACACGGCATTCTGCTGATTCTTGACGAAGTTCAAGCTGGCTTTGCCCGTACCGGTAAATTCTTCGCCTTCGAACACGCGGGTATCGAACCCGACATCATTGTGATGTCTAAAGCGGTCGGCGGCGGTCTGCCACTGGCGGTGCTGGGCATCAAAAAGCAGTTTGACGTTTGGTCTCCAGGTCACCACACCGGCACCTTCCGTGGTAACCAGCTGGCGATGGCCACCGGCCTGACCACGCTGAAAATCCTGAAAGAGCAGGATATCGCGGGCAAAGTTGCGGCGCAGGGTGAATGGCTGAAAGCGCAGTTGACCGCGATGCAGAAACGCTTCCCGGTGATTGGTCACGTTCGCGGTCTCGGCATGATGATCGGTATTGAGATCGTTAAACCGAACGAAGCGGCAGACCACATGGGCAGCTTCCCGGCAGACGGCGAACTCTCTGCGCTGCTGCAGAAGAAGTGCTTCGAAGCAGGTCTGATTCTGGAGCGCGGTGGCCGTCATGGCGCAGTGTTGCGTCTGCTGCCTTCACTGCTGATCACCAACGATGAGCTGGCGATTTTCCTGGATAAATTTGAGCAGGCGCTGATTGGCGCTGGCGTCAAACCTGTTTGATTGGAAGAGTAAATGTCTGAAGTAAACCCGATTCTGGCCGCCTCTGCATCGAGCATTGAGGCTTACCAGCAGGCGATTGCCCAAAGCAGCGCCGCGGTTGTGCAGTGGCTGCAACAGCCTGAGATGTATCAAGGCAAAACGGTTGCCGAACTGCGCGAGCGTATCACGCTCGACTTCAATCCAAACGGCCTGGGTAACCAGGCCGCGATTGAACGCGCGATTGAATATTTCCTGAAAGATAGCCTTTCAGTGCATCACCCACAGTGTGTGGCGCATCTGCACTGCCCTAGCCTGGTGGTAAGCCAGGCGGCTGAAGTGCTGATTAACGCCACCAATCAGAGTATGGATTCGTGGGATCAGAGCCCTTCTGCCACCATTATTGAGATCAAACTGATCGAATGGTTGCGTGCTCAGGTTGGTTATCCGGCTGGCGATGCGGGTGTCTTCACCAGCGGCGGCACACAGAGCAATCTGATGGGCCTGATGCTGGCGCGTGATGCGTTCTATCAGCGTCAGGGGCACTCGGTGCAACAGCACGGCATTACTGGCGATCTGCGTAAGATCAAAGTGCTGTGCTCGGAAAATGCGCACTTCTCCGTACAGAAGAACATGGCATTGCTCGGCCACGGCTATCAGTCTGTGGTGCAGGTGAAGTCCGATCAGTTTGCCCGTATGGATGTGTTAGACCTGAAAGCCAAACTGGCTCAGGCCGACGCTAACGGCGAACAGATCCTGGCTATCGTCGCAACCGCCGGTACCACCGATGCAGGTGCTATCGATCCGCTGCGTGAAATTGCCGGTATCGCTGCAGAACACAATATCTGGGTACACGTTGATGCAGCCTGGGGCGGTGCACTGCTGCTGTCCGAGAAGTATCGCGACTATCTTGACGGCCTGGAACTGGTGGATTCTGTCACGCTGGACTTCCACAAACAGTATTTCCAGACCATCAGCTGCGGTGCCTTCCTGCTGAAGGATGAGCGTCACTACGAGCTGATGCGCTACCAGGCGGCTTACCTGAACTCTGAGTTTGACGAAGAGGCTGGCGTACCGAATCTGGTATCCAAGTCACTGCAGACCACGCGTCGTTTCGATGCGCTGAAACTGTGGATGGGCCTGGAAGCGCTGGGGCAGAAACAGTATGCCGCGATCATCGATCACGGTGTTACCCTGGCACAGGAAGTGGCGAAGTTTGTCACCTCTGAACCGCGTCTGGAGCTGGTGATGCAGCCACAGTTGGCCAGCGTACTGTTCCGCTACCGTCCAGAGCAACTGACTGATACCGCGCAGATTGCGCTGTTCAACCAGCGTATCGGCGATGCGCTGCTGGATTCAGGCCGTGCCAACGTCGGCGTGACTGAGAATCAGGGCGTAACTTGCCTGAAGTTGACGCTGCTGAATCCAACCGTGACGCTCGAGGATGTTAAAGTCCTGCTGGCGCTGGTTGAAAAAACGGCAAATCAGCTGCTGAACGCGTAATAACCTGTGATGCGAAAAAGCCGATAACTGGCAACGGTTATCGGCTTTTTTATTGGCCTTTAGTCGTGGTCGTCGCGACTCTTGTTTGCTGATTAATCTACAGACGTCTGAGCATTAAGCTCGCGCACATAATCAAGAAATGCTTGCAGCGGCGCGGGGATTAGGCGACGCCCGTTGTAGTAGAGCCATAGGCCGGAAAAGCTTTGCCACCATTGCGGCAAAATCGGCTGCAGGCTGCCATCGTTGAGCGCCGGTTTGATCCAATCTTCAAACAGATACACTACGCCGCAACCGGCAATCGCCGCTTCCACCGTCAAATCCATTGCTGCGCCAATGCTACAAATGAGCGGCCCCTGCGGCTGCAGGCGCACGGTTTCCTCGCCGTAGGTAAATTCCCACTCGCCCACCACGCCCGTCGCATAGCGCCCGTACAAACAGCGATGCTGCATCAGTTCGCGCGGATGCTGCGGCGTACCAAACTGCGCCAGATAGCCGGGCGATGCCGCCGCGGCGAAACGCTGGGTGCGAGGTCCAATCGGTAGCGCCACCATATCCTGCTCCAGATGATCGTCGTAACGAATCCCTGCATCGCAGCTATCGCGGAACACATCCTGCACGTTACTTTCTGCCACCACTTCCAGCTGGATATCCGGATAACGCTGCAGAAAGCCCGGCACAATCGCCGGTAACACGATGCGCGCCGCGCTCACCGGTACGTTCAGACGCAAAGTGCCGCCCGGCGTATCGCGGAAATTATTTAGCGCATCCAGTGCGGCATCCACTTCATTCATTGCGGGCAGTAAGCGCGACATCAGCGCCCTGCCGGCTTCGGTTAACGCTACCGTACGCGTGGTGCGATTGAACAACCGCACGCCGAGCTGTTCTTCAGCGCGCCGTACCGCATCACTCAAGCGCGACGGGTTACTGCCGGTCATCCGTGCCGCTTCACGAAATCCACCTGCTTTTGCTACTGCTACGACTGCGTGAAGCAGTGCGATATCCAGCGCCATTGTCCGTCACTCCGTACACTGTGTCCCGATTTGCACGGATAGTTGCACAGCGACTGGGCGATTACAATCTCTCTACACACTGACCAAGGAGCTTTCCATGTCTCATCCCGCATTGACTTATACACTTGGCGATCGCCAGGTTGCACGACTCGGTTACGGTGCCATGCAGTTGGCTGGCCCCGGCGTATTTGGTCCGCCGAAAGATGAAGCACGCGCTTTACAGGTGCTGCGCGATGCTATCGCCGCTGGCGTCAATCACATCGACACCAGTGACTTTTATGGCCCGCACATAACCAATCAGCTGATTAAAACAGCGTTGCACCCTTACGCTGACGATCTGGTGATCGTCACCAAAGTGGGCGCGCGGCGCGATGAGAAAGGCGGCTGGCTGCCGGCCTTTACGCCGGAAGCGCTGACGCAGGCGGTGGAAGATAACCTGCGTAATCTCGGACTTGAGGTAATGGACGTGGTAAATCTGCGTTCGATGCTGGACGTGTATGCACCAAAAGAAGGTTCGCTGGAGCCGCAGGTTGAAGCGATGATCAAGCTGAAAGAGCGCGGTTTGATTCGTCATATCGGGCTCAGCAACGTTACCGCCAAACAAGTAGCCGATGCGCAGGCGATGACGCCGATTGCCTGCGTGCAGAACCTCTACAATCTGGCCAATCGCCAGGATGAAGCGCTAATCGATCAGCTGGCAGCACAAGGAATTGCTTACGTGCCGTTCTTCCCGCTGGGCGGTTTTTCACCGCTGCAGTCGGATCGGCTAACCGAAGTGGCGAACGAGTTGAACGTTACGCCGTTACAAGTCGCGCTAGCGTGGCTGCTGCAACGTTCACCGAACATTCTGCTGATTCCCGGCACCTCATCGCCAGAGCATTTGAAGCAGAATCTAGCGAGTCGCGAAGTGACGCTGTCTCCAGAAGTGTTTGAGCGTTTAGACAGCATCGGAAAGGCATAAAGCACCTATCGTAGCGGCGCAATTTATTGCGCGATTTCTGGATGAGCAACGTGCCGCCATTAAAACGCGCGATAAATCGCGCCGCTACAGTGTGTATCATCGTCTAAACGATTCCTGCGTCTACCAGACAACCTTTAAGCACACCAAATGCATCCTGGCACTGCCGTTCGTCGACACAGGCAAATCCCAGCAGCAAGCCGCGCCGGTCCTGCGGATGCATATAGTATTGCGACAGTGGACGCACCTTTACGCCACGCCGCAGCGCCAGCGCGGCCACCGCCACATCGTCGCAGCCCGCCGGTAAATTCATCACCAGATGCAAACCCGCTTCATGATTCACCAGCGGTAAAAACGCCGCACCGAGATAGCGTTCAATCAGGCCGATCATAAATCGTCGACGCTGGCTGTAGAGCTTACGCATGCGGCGGATGTGCGCCACGTAATGCCCTTTCTGGATGAACTCGGCCAACGCGCGCTGCACCAACAGATGGCCGCCGCGATAGAGTTCCGCCGCCGCCACGCGCAACGGTTGTGCCAGCGCTTTCGGCACCACCAGATAACCTAATCGCAGTGCCGGATAGAGCGTTTTGCTGAAGGTGCCCATGTAAATCACAGGCGCATCCGGTTCAAACCCTTGCAGTGATGGGAACGGCTGGCCGGAGAAACGAAACTCACTGTCGTAATCATCTTCCACCAGCCAGCTTTTGTGTTTGCGCGCCAAATCCAGCAACTGCTTACGGCGCTCAAGGCTAAGATGCACGCCAAGGGGATATTGATGTGACGGTGTCACGAAAATCATCTTAGGTGCCCGACTGCGCGGGGGTAAATCCGGGATCAAGCCCTGCTCATCAACTGAAATGGCATTAATTTTTAGTCCATTAATACGCAGCAAATTTCGCGTTCCCCAATAGCCGGGCTCCTCAATCCACACCTGATCGCCGGGATCGCATAGTACGCGCGACACGAGATCCACGGCCTGATGAATGCCTTCAGTAATGATGATTTGATCGGCATCGGCACGCACCGAACGCGCCACGCTAAGGTACTCCGCCAATGCCTGGCGTAAATGCGGACAGCCGCCGTTGCTGCTGTAGATCAGCCGCTCAATATCCGGTTCACGGTTCAGGCGCGCCTGAATTTGGCTGAAAAGTTTATGTGGAAACTGCGTGACATCGGGCGCACCCGGAACGAATGCTCCCCATTGATACGGCGACGCATTGGCATGGCCGAGCAAAGAGGCACCGCGTTTAGAAATTGCCGCCGGTTTGTTGGTTAGTGGCGCCATGGCCGCGTCATTGCGCGGCGTGTTCAGCGAGCCTTCCGGCAGGTTTTCTGCAATCCAGGTGCCGCTGCCGGTGCGCGCCGTGACGTAGCCCTGCGCCATCAAATTCTCATACACGTTCAACACGGTGTTGCGTGACACCGACAGCTCACGCGCCAAATCGCGGGTGGCGGGTAATCGCGTGGCGCGCGGAAATATCCCTTCAGCGATAGCGATTTGCATGCAAGCCAGCAAACGCTGCTGCAACGTCCCTTCCTGCATAAACTGCATGCGCTCTAATACATGATCGGCGTACAAACTTCGCAATTGGCTCCCCTCTTTTCTCTAAAAGTGGCTCTGGCATCATAACGCAGCCCGGGCATAAATAAGCGTGTTTGTCGTGATTTGTAAAGACGCGTATCGCTAAGGAAAGGTTATGGAAGGTAAAAACAGCCAGTTGCAACAACGCAAAGATGACGCCCTGCCACGCGGCACCGGTAATCTTTGTCAGTGGTATGTAGAACACGCCGAAAACGCGACGCTGCGCGACGGTGAAGGCAATAGCTGGATCGATTTCGCCGGCGGTATTGCGGTGCTGAATACCGGCCACCGCCATCCACGCATCGTGCAGGCGATTGCCGAACAGTTAGAGAAATTTACCCATACGGCGTTCCAGGTCACGCCGTATGAGAGCTATGTGGCGCTGGCTGAACGCCTTAACCGCGTGGTGCCCATTGCGGGCAAAGCCAAAACCGCCTTCTTCTCCACCGGCGCCGAAGCGGTCGAAAATGCGGTGAAAGTGGCGCGTGCAGCCACGCGTCGCCACGGCATCATCACTTTCGGTAATTCATTCCACGGGCGCACCTTTATGACCATGGCGATGACCGGCAAAGTGGCACCCTACAAACGCGATTTTGGCCCGATGCCTGCTTCGGTATGGCACGCACGCTATCCCAACAGCGTTACCGGCATCAGCGTGGAGGATGCGCTGACCAGCCTGCAGGATATCTTCACTCAGGACATCGCACCGCAGGATGTTGCCGCCATCGTGCTCGAGCCGATTCAGGGTGAAGGCGGATTCCACGTCGCCCCGCCTGAGTTCTTCAACCGCCTGCGCACATTGGCCGATGAACACGGCATTCTGCTGATTGCCGATGAAGTGCAATCCGGATTTGCCCGCACCGGTAAGCTGTTCGCCATGGAACATTATGCGGTGAAAGCGGATCTGATCACGATGGCGAAAAGTCTCGCGGGCGGTATGCCGCTCTCAGCGGTAAGCGGTCGCGCCGAGATTATGGATGCGCCGGGTCCCGGTGGTCTCGGCGGCACCTACGCCGGCAACCCGCTAGCCATTGCCTCAGCACACGCGGTGCTCGACGTGATTGCCGATGAGAAGCTGTGTGAGCGTTCTCAACAACTCGGCGCACAGCTGACCGATTTCCTGCACGGCATACGTAGCCAGTCCGCAGCGATCACCGATATTCGTGGTCTTGGCTCGATGATTGCGGTGGAGTTCGCCTCAGCGCAAACCGCACAGACTATTCAGCAACAGGCGATGGCGCAGGGGCTGCTGCTGCTCACCTGCGGCCCACAGGGCAATGTCATCCGCTTCCTCTATCCGCTCACCATCCCTGATGCGCAATTCAGCCAGGCGCTGGAGATTCTCAGCAGCGTGCTGAGTCAGCATTTCGATTCTTAGGCTGTTGCCACTCTTCCCGGCCCGCGCTGCGGGCTGGGCTTCTCACCTGTTGTAACCTGGTGGCGACCGCTGCTGCCTGAGAGACGCTTTGGAGAAATATTGATGAGTTCACAGAATGCCGATGTTTTGGCGCAGGGCCTGAAGCCACGCCACGTGCGGATGTTATCGATTGGTGGCGTTATCGGCGCCGGACTGTTTGTCGGTTCGGGTCATGCCATCGCTGAGGCCGGTCCCGCCGTGCTGCTGGCCTACCTTGCCGCCGGTGCGCTGGTCGTGCTGATTATGCGTATGCTGGCGGAGATGGCGGTGGCCTCACCGGATTCCGGCTCCTTCTCCACTTACGCCGACAAATCGCTGGGGCGTTGGGCCGGTTTTACCATCGGCTGGCTCTACTGGTGGTTTTGGGTGCTGGTAATTCCGCTGGAAGCCAACGCGGCGGGCACCATTCTGCATTCGTGGTTTCCACAGGTTGCGGTATGGGAATACACGCTGGCGATCACCACGTTTCTCACCATCAGCAACCTGTTCAGCGTCAAAAATTATGGCGAGTTCGAGTTTTGGTTTGCCCTGCTGAAAGTCGTGGCGATTGTCGCTTTCCTCTGCGCGGGCAGCCTGGCGGTATTCGGTTTAATGCCTGGCAGCAGCACGCAAGGCATTTCGCATCTGTATGATACGCTTGGCTTTATGCCAAACGGCATCAGCGCGGTATTGGCGGCGATTCTCACCACTATGTTCTCGTTTATGGGCACGGAGATCGTCACCATTGCCGCAGCGGAATCGCGCGAGCCGAAGAAGCAGATTACTCAGGCAACCAACTCGGTGATCTGGCGTATTGCGCTGTTCTATTTGCTGTCGATTTTCATTGTGGTAGCGCTGGTGCCGTGGAACACGCCATCACTGATGAAAGCCGGTTCTTACCAGACGGCGATGCAGATGATGAACGTGCCTTACGCCAAACAGATCGTTGATGTGGTGGTGTTGATTGCGGTGTGTAGCTGTCTCAATTCGGCGCTGTATACCGCGTCGCGCATGATCTACTCGCTGTCACGCCGTCAGGATGCACCCGCCATGGCGTCACGTACCACGCGCAGCGGCACGCCGTGGGTGGCGGTGCTGCTTTCCACGGCAGCGGCCTTCCTTGCGGTGATCGCTAACTATCTGGCGCCCAGCGCGGTGTTTGAATTCCTGCTGGCCAGTTCCGGTGCCATCGCTTTGCTGGTGTATCTGGTGATCGCCGCCTCGCATCTGGTGCTGCGCAAAAAGCGCGAAGCGCGCGGCGAAACGCTCAGCTATCGCATGTGGCTGTTCCCTGGCCTGACGTGGGCGACGATGGTATTCATCGTCGGCGTGTTGATTGCCATGCTGTTTAATCAGCAACATCGACCAGAGATTATTGCTACCGGCCTGCTCACGCTGGCGGTGGTAGCCGCCAGCCGCATTGTGCAGCGCAAACGCGTAGCGCGTAAAAGTGAGGAGATGGTGGCGTTGCGCTCATAAGCGCTGAATTCCGGGCAAGGATGCCGCGGAACTTAATCGTACTGCACGTCGATACTGATCGACTCTTCCAGCACATTAAGGTTAATGGCGCATTTTCGCCACACCGGCAAGCCGTTGGTCATGTTGTTATCAATGAAGTACTGCTGAAAGTCTTTCAGCGCTAACGAAAGATCGCCAATCGCCCGCGCATCCGGTTCAAACCAATCCGGCTCACCGTTTTCATCGATGTAATCGAATTGAAATTGCCCGCCATCATCGTCCGCAAACAGTTCGGCCTGAACGATCAATTCCCGCGCACCTTGTGGGCCACAGCTAAAGATGATCTGGCCGATACGGCGATAAAGGTCTTCGTATTGCATAGGTCTTGAGTTCCTCGAATTAATTAGCTGCGCGCAATAAATTGCGCCGCTACAACGTCATTGCACCTAGCTGTAGCGGCGCGATTCATCGCGCAATGTATTACATCGCATTGATGAGGTGCGATTATATTGACTTTAGTTCGCATGATAAGAGAATGAGGCTCTTCGAACAGAAAGTTGCAAGAAATGGAGTTTATCATAGCCTGTTCACATCGTTTTCCCTGGGTTAACACCAACAAAAAATCCGCTGCGTTACTGGCCATTGCTGTCGCCCTCTCTCTCGCCAGCTGCTCCTCACCGCCGCCGAAATCGCTGGTAACGCCTTTACCAACGGTCAACAAGCCGCCGATGCCCACCAAACCCACGTTAAGCAAAGAACCGGTGCGTGGCGTGTGGCTGACCACGGTTTCGCGCCTCGACTGGCCACCGATTAATTCAGTCAATGCCAGCCCGGCCAGTCGTATCCATCAGCAGCAACAAGCGTTGACAGACAAGCTGGATAAACTGAAAAGCCTCGGCATCAATACCGTGTTTTTCCAGGTCAAACCCGACGGTACCGCGCTGTGGCGTTCAAGCATTTTGCCGTGGTCCGATATGCTGACTGGCAAAATCGGTGCAGATCCCGGCTACGATCCGCTGAAATTTATGCTCGATGAGGCGCACCAACGCGGTATGAAGGTGCACGCGTGGTTTAATCCCTATCGCGTCTCTACCAATGTCAAATCCTCCACCATGAATGCGCTGAACAATACGTTAGCGCTGCAGCCGGCTAGCGTGTATGTGCTGCATCGCGACTGGATCCGCACCGCCAGCGATCGCTTCGTACTCGATCCAGGCATTCCTGCGGCGCGTGACTGGATCACCAGCATCGTTGCAGAAGTGGTGTCGCATTACCCCATTGATGGCGTGCAGTTCGATGACTATTTCTATACCGAAACGCCCGGTTCGATGCTCAACGACAGCGCCACTTTCCGCCAATATGGTCAGGGCTTTGCCTCTAAGGCTGACTGGCGGCGCAACAATACCTTGTTATTGATTGAGCAGGTTTCACGCACCATTAAGCAGCTCAATCCAAACGTGGAATTTGGCGTCAGCCCAGCGGGCGTGTGGCGCAATCTTTCCCATGATGCGGCGGGCTCCGACACGCGCGGTGCGGCCGCTTACGACGAAGCCTATGCCGATACGCGCCGCTGGGTGCAAATGGGGTTACTCGATTACATCGCGCCGCAGCTTTACTGGCCGTTCGCGCGCCAGGCAGCACGTTACGACGTCCTGGCCAATTGGTGGGCCGAGGTGGTGAAGCCGACGCACACGCGCCTGTATATTGGCGTCGCGCTGTATAAAATCGGCGAAGCCTCGAAAAGCGAACCCGACTGGACGGTCAACGGCGGCGTGCCGGAGTTGAAAAAACAGCTCGATCTCAATGAGTCGGTGCCGCAAATTAACGGTACGATTTTGTTCCGCGAAAATTACCTCAATCAGCCGCAAACGCAAGATGCGGTGAATTATCTGAGAAGTCGCTGGGGCCGGTCGCCATAGAGGCAAAATAACGATTAGTTAAGCACCGTATCAAATCACCGCACCTTCCGTAGCGGCGCGATTTATCGCGCAATAAATTGCGCCGCTACAATGGGTGCTCTCGGTAATGAGGTTTTTCATGTCTTAACTGACAACCATTACGCCATAAACCGCGCAATATGCTTGTTAAGCCAGCAACTCCTCACTCTGCATCAAGGCAAAAAACGACTCCAGTTCACGCAGCATCATGGAGGCGGCAATGGACAGCTGACGCTGCGGCGCGACGCACAGCGATAAGGTAAAGGGTTTCAGCACGGTATCGATCAGCGGGATAAACTTCAGTTCACCGCGCCGATATTCATCGACGATATCCAGCCAGCACATCAGGCTGATGCCCACGTCATCCCGCACCAGCGAACGCAGCATGTGAATGTTATTGGTGCGCGCCACTTCATTAATCTTAATCCCCGAACTGTTTACCAACGCGTCCAGCGGATCGGCCAGCATCAGCGGCGCAGCCGGTACGATAAACGGCCAGGATTCACAGTGGCTAAAGCGAATAGATTCCAGATTAGCCAGCGGATGTTGGCTACTTACTACAATCCCCAGACGTAAATCAGCAAACGACTTCACCAGCAGCTCGCGCGAGCTTTGCGGATTGAGCATGATGCCGAAATCCGCATCCCCCGCCGTCAGCGCGTTGGCAATATGAATGTTGCTCATGGTGGTCAGCGTAAACGAAATGCCCGGATAGTCGGCGCGAATGCGCTGCAAAATTGCGGAGAAGAAGCCGCGATTAATGGCATCGATGGTGGCGATATGCACGTGACCGTGGCGCAACCCGCGCAGATCGTCCAGTTGGGTACAGACGCGGCCAAAGTCGCGCTGCCAGTTTTTTGCTGCATTCAGCAGGATCTCACCGGCGGCGGTCATACGTAATCCTGATGGATGGCGCTCAAACAGCGGCATATCCAGCTGCTCCTCCACCCGCAATATCTGCCGATCGATTGACGATGCCGAGACGTGCAGCACCTCAGAAGCCTTGCGCAGTGAACCCTGGCGGGCCACCTCAGTGAAATAAAGCAGAAATCGGGAGAAGGCGAACATAAGGGGTGCTCTCTTTTTTGCAACGCATCATGCGAATTAAACAGATGGACGCTTACACAAGGGCAAAATAATAATCGTCGCCATGATAAAAACAAGGGTTTGCGTAGCTGCAACGCTGGTGACATCCCTGTTCAGGCAGACAGATTATGAAATCGACCAACTTCCCTGTCACCGTCATCGCAAAGCAGGTCAACGGTGCAGGCAATGTGTTATTTACGCTGGCGAGTGACAACGCCCAGCCGCTGCCGGCCTTCACGCCCGGTGCGCATATCGATGTAGTGATTCCCGACTGCGGTACGCGCCAGTATTCACTCTGTGCAGCGGCGGCAACGGCCGATCGTTACGAAATTTGCGTGCGTCTTGATGATAACTCCAGCGGCGGTTCGCGCTGGCTGCACCAGCAAGTCGACTGCGGCGCTAGCTTACAGATCTCCGCACCTCGCAACCATTTTCCCCTGCCACACGCGCCGCGCACGCTGCTGTTTGCTGCGGGTATCGGATTAACCCCGCTACTGGTGATGGCCGAAGCGCTGGCGGCGCGCCAGGCGGATTTCACGTTGCATCTTTATCTCAAACGCGCCGATGAGTTGGCATTCAGCGAACGCCTCAACCAGCTTGGCGCACAGCTGGTAGTCCACTACAGCAGCGAAGGTGACAGCCTGCGCCAGCACATCCCGGACGATCTCAAGCAACCGCACAACAGCGTACTGGTCGCCTGCGGCCCGGCCGGTTTTATGGGCGCGTTGCAGCAGCGGGCGTTGCAGCAAGGCTGGAAGGCCGATCAATTGCACAGCGAACGCTTCAAACCCACAGCGGCAGTGACGGCTGGCGGCGCGTTTGCCGTGGAAATCGCCTCTTCCGGCGCACGCTATGCCGTGGGTGCAGAACAAACTATCGCGGAAGTGCTTGAGGAAGCGGGCATTGAAATCGAACTTTCCTGCGAACAGGGCATGTGCGGCGCCTGTATTACCGGCGTAATAGCCGGCGAGCCGGATCACCGCGATGACGTGCTGAGCCAGCAAGAGCGCGCGGCCAATAATTGCATTGTGCTGTGCTGTTCGCGCGCACGATCCCCACTGCTGGTGCTGGATCTATGAACCGTTATCCGGGAGCGACCGGGGCGCGTTTACCCCGCTGGCTGCTGCCAGAAAACTGGCCGCTGACGAACCAGCAACCGCAGCTGGCCACCTT
The DNA here is from genome assembly GCF_000282675.1 of Pantoea sp. GM01. NCBI lineage: Bacteria > Pseudomonadati > Pseudomonadota > Gammaproteobacteria > Enterobacterales > Erwiniaceae > Pantoea > Pantoea sp. GM01. The sequence continues at coordinate 30,230 of NZ_AKIU01000086.1, forward strand.
ACATTTCCACGCGGCGGGTCTGCAGTTCGAACCTGCCAGCCATCAGCCACATCCGGATTATCTGCCGCTCAACGGCGCGCTGGTGCTGCCGGCCTTTATCGAGCCGCATGCGCATCTGGATAAAACCTTCACAATTCAGCGCAGTCCAGCGCAACAGCCCGGCTTGCTGGCTGCGATTGCAGCGATGCATCAGGACCGTGTGCACTGGAACGTCGAAGATTTGCAGCAGCGCGCCACGCAGGCGCTGCACTGGGCGGTGGAAGCCGGTGTCGGTTTGCTGCGCACGCACATTGACTGGTTCTCGGTTGATGCACCATTAGCGTGGCAAGTGATTGGCGATCTGCACCATCCGCTGTGCAATCTCGAACGCGTGGCGCTGGCGCCCCTCACCTTCTTCGCCGATGCCAGCGATGCACAGCATATTGCCGCGCAGGTGGCGACCAGCGGTCCGGGCGCGCTGTTGGGCGGTTTTATTCATAGCAGCAACTGGGATGCGCAGGCGTTTCAGCATCTGCTGGACGCCGCCGAGCTGTGGCAGCTGGATGTCGATCTGCATATTGATGAAGAACTTAACCCGCAAGCGCAAGGATTACGCTGGCTGGCGCACTATTTGCAGCAGCATCCCTTTAGCGGGCAGATCACCTGTAGCCACAGCTGTGCGTTATCGCAGCAGGACGATGCGGAGCAGATTCTCGATGTGCTCGCTCAACATAAGGTCACATTGATTGCGCTGCCGCTCACCAATCTGCTGTTACAGGATGCGGTGCCGGATCGCACGCCGCGTCAGCGCGGGTTAACGCTGGTAAAAGAGGCGCAGGCGCGCGGCATGCCGCTGCTGCTCGGTGCCGACAACGTGCAGGACGCGTTTTGCCCGTTCGGCAGCTATGACCCGCTTGATACGTTGTTTAGCGGTTTGCTCAGTCTGCAACTCGACGCGGCGTTTGATCAGGCCTCGGCGCTAATCTGCCAACGCAGCGCGCTGCAGGCCAACGATTTAGTGATATTTCCTGATGCTGAGGTGGCGAGCTGGCCGTTACGTCAACGCCAGCGCTATCGGCTAAAAAACGGTGTGCGTTATGGAGAAACAACAGATGGCGCTTGATGAAGGAGCGGGAAAACCGCTGGCGAAATATGCTGCGTGGCGACGCGCGGGCGACTTCATTTTCCTCTCCGGCATTATCCCGGTGAATCCGCAAACTGCCACCATCGTGCGCGGTTACGACGACATTCCTGAAGCGGCGCAGCAACTGCTGGGTCGCAGCGGTGAGTTCTCCACCGATATCAAAGAGGGACCGATTCTGGCGCAAAGCTGGTACGTGCTGGAGAGCATTCGCGCCACCATCGAAAGCGCGGGCGGCCAGATGAGCGATGTCTTCAAGCTGGTGCAGTATTTCCGCAATCTCGACCATTTCCCCCACTACAGCCGGGTGCGTAAGCAGTTTTTCCCTGATGCACCGCCGGTTTCTACCGTGGTGCAGGTGAGTGAGATGCTGCCGAGCCCGGACGTACTGATTGAAGTTGAAGCCACGGCGTGGTTGCCGCAATAACACGAGGAGTTGAAATGTTGCATGGTTATATTCCGGCAAACCGCTTTTTGCCGTATCTGAGCTGGACCGATATCGCCACGCTGGACGATAAAGCTAACACCGTTATCGTGTTGCCAACCGGCGCGATTGAGCAGCATGGCCCACACCTGCCGTGCGCGGTGGATAGCGTGATCTCCTCGGGCGTGGTCGGTCATGCGCTGGCGCGTTTACCGGCGGCGATCCCGGCTTACGCCATCCCGCCCATCACCTATGGCAAATCAGATGAACATCTGCATTTTCCCGGCACGCTGACGCTGACCGGCGAAACCCTGCTGCACACCATTCTGGAGATTGGCGAATCACTCTATCGCGCCGGTTTCCGCAAATTCCTGATGGTTAACGGCCACGGCGGTCAACCGCAGCCGTTGCAGATGGCGGCGCGCGAACTGCGTCTGCGCCACGGCGACATGATCATCATCATGCAAGACACCTTCAAAGTTCCGAACTGCGCCGAGAGTTTTATGGATGACAAAGAGCGGCAAATGGCGATGCACGCCGGTCACGCCGAAACCGCGCTGATGCTGGCGCTGGCGCCCGACACCGTGCAAATGGACAAAGCGGTGGCTAACTATCCGCCGGCATTCCCCTGCCCAACGCTCTCAACCAACAAACCGATGGCGGCGTGGGCTTCTTACGACTTCGGTCCCAGCGGCGTGATTGGCGATCCGTTGCCCTCCACGCCTGAGCAAGGCGCTGCGATCCTCGACTCGCTGGCGCAAAGCTGGGCGCAGGTCATTACCGAAGTGCATCAAATGACGTGGGTGACACGCGCCGAACCGGCGTGGGGCACCGGCCAGTGGCAAGGCAAAGTATTAGACCACAACGACGCAGCCGCCTTTTTACAACCGCGCTAGGGAATATTGATGAAAAAAACATTTAGCATTGCTGCCGCACTTGCGCTGGCCCTGTCGGCCCCGAGCATGGCGGCTGAGAAATTCACCTTTATGACCAACTGGTATGCGCAGGCCGAGCACGGCGGCTTCTACCAGGCGCAGGCACAGAATCTGTATCGTGATGCTGGTCTCGACGTCACCATTAAAATGGGGGGTCCGCAGGTGCATACCATGCAGCTGATGGCCGCGGGCCAGGCGGATTGCATCATCAGCGATAACATGCAGGCGCTGGAAATCTGGCAGCAAGGCGTGGAAGCGATGCCGGTGGCCACCACCTTCCAGCACTCGGCCATTGCGTTTCTCACCCATCCGGACGTGAAGAGTCAGGCCGATCTGCAGGGCAAAACTTTCCTGCTGGCCGCCGAAGCCTACACCTCCTATTGGCCGTGGGCGCAGAGCGCATTGAACCTGAAAAATGCCCGTGTGCGCCCTTATACCTTCAGCATTCAGCCGTTCCTCGCCGATAAAACTCTGGTGCAGCAAGGCTATATCACCTCCGAACCGTTTGCCGTGCAGAAGGCCAATGCGCAGGCCAATGTTTATCCGATCAGCGATTGGGGTTATCCACCGTACGGCAACAGCATCGTGTGCATGAAATCGACGATTGAGAAACGTCCCGCCGCAGTTGCGGCGTTTGTGAAGGCCTCGATGCAGGGCTGGAAGAATTACCTGCAGGATCCCAGCGCCGGTAACGTGCTGATCAAGAAAGAGAACCCACAAATGAGCGATGAACAGATCGCTTTCGGCATCGCTCAGATGAAGAAATATCAGATGCTGACCGGCGGCGATGCGCAAACCGGCGGTATCGGCATCATGACTGAAGCGCGTCTCAAGCAAACCTGGCAACTGCTGGTCGATACCAAGCTGATCGATCCGGCCAAAGTACCGTTTGATGGCAGCTACACGCTTAAATTCATTCAAGACGTCAAGGTTCTGCCATGAATACCGCCAGCCATCTGACGCTGCTGAATCACGATGCGCAAGCGGTGCCGCGTTCTGCGGCGCCGCCGGCAATTGAAGTGTTGTCAGCAGAAAAAATCTATCCCAACGGCACGCGCGCGCTGCTGCCGGTCGATCTCACCATTCGTCAGGGCGAATTTGTCTCGCTGCTCGGTCCATCCGGCTGCGGCAAAAGTACCTTGCTGAAAATGATCGCCGGGCTGATTGAGCCGACCGATGGCAAATTGCTGCTGTTTCGTCGCGATCGCCGTGAAAATCAGCGCGATCTGCCGCTGTCATTCGTGTTTCAGGAAGCCACGCTAATGCCGTGGAGCAACGTGCATAAAAACGTGCGTCTACCACTCGATTTAGCCGGTGTACCGCGTGCCGAAGCCGATACGCGCGTGCGTGAGATCCTTGAGCTGGTTGGCCTCGGCCAGTTTGGTCACGTGCTGCCGCGCGAGCTCTCCGGCGGCATGCAGATGCGCGTATCGATTGCGCGCGGCCTGGTGACGCGTCCCAAAGTGCTGTTGATGGACGAACCGTTCGGTGCGCTGGATGAGATTACGCGTAACAAGCTGGATAGCGATCTGCTCGATTTATGGCAGGAGCAGAAGCTGACCGTGGTGTTCGTCACCCACTCGATTCAGGAAGCGGTGTTTCTCTCGCAGCGGGTGATCATGATGGCGGCGCGGCCGGGGCGCGTGGTGGATGACATCCGCATTGAAAGTAGTGTGCCGCGTGATGATGAATTCCGCGTCAGCCAGCACTTCACCCAATACGCCCAACAGCTGCAGCGCGGCCTGTTGGCAGCGAGCAAGGAGAGTCAATGATGAAACCGCTAGCGGCACATCGCCAATTTCAGCAGTGGCTATTTCCGGCTATCGTCGCCATCGCCATGCTGCTGCTGTGGCAGTTTCTGGTCACCACCTTCAAGGTGCCAACGTTTCTGGTCCCTTCACCGCTGGTGGTAGCGCAAAGCCTGGTGCAAAACTTCCCGACGCTGTTTATGTCGCTGCTTTACACCCTGAAAATCACCGTCATCTCGTTTGTGCTGGCGATTATTATCGGCTCAATTGTGGCGTTTCTGCTGGTGCAAAATCGCTTTATCGAGACCGCGCTGTTCCCCTATATCGTGTTTTTGCAAGTAACGCCGATCGTCGCCATCGCCCCGCTGATCATCATTTGGGTGAAAGACACCACGCTATCGCTGGTGGTGTGCGCCACGCTGATGGCGGTGTTTCCAATAATTTCCAATACCACGCAAGGTCTGCGTAGCGTGTCGCCAGGTTTGCTGAGCTATTTCCGTCTCAATCACGCCTCGCGGCTGCAGATTCTGCTGCGCCTGCGCATTCCTTCCGCGCTGCCCTACTTCTTCGGTGCGTTGCGCATCTCCAGCGGTTTGTCGCTGATTGGCGCGGTGGTAGCGGAGTTTGTTGCCGGCACCGGCGGCACCGATACCGGGCTGGCGTACCAGATTTTGCAGGCCGGTTATCAGCTCAATATCCCGCTGATGTTTGCCGCGCTGCTGCTAATTTCGCTGGCTGGCTTCCTGCTGTTCGCACTGATGTCGTGGCTGACGCGCCGCGTGCTGGCGGCATGGCATGAGAGTGAGCTAAGTCCCAGCTAATGGTCGCACCCAACGTAGCGGCGCAATTTATTGCGCATTGCTGGCACGGTGAGTGTGAAACAGCGCGATAAATCGCGCCGCTACGATCATGTGCATGCATCAGGTGCGGCGCCAGAACCCAATAAACAATAGGAATAAAACATGTCTGATTCCGATCGCCAGTCTGCACTGGCGGCGCTGGTCGCGGCGTTGCCTGAACTCGACTGGATCAAAGAAGCGCCGAAGGTTAAACGTCTGTCGCGTGATTTCCACTGGTTCAGTCCGGTGCTGAAACCGCAGCTGGAAGAGAAGTTTGCAGAACTGGCGGTGCGACCGCGTGATGAACAGGAGCTCATGCAGATCGTCTCGGCCTGCGCCAAACAGCGCGTGCCGCTGAACCTGCGCGGCGGCGGTACCGGCAACTATGGTCAGCTGATTCCGCTGAACGGCGGACTGATGGTCGATATGACGCGGCTCAACGCCGTTACCGCCGTTGGTCACGGCACGGTGCGCGCGCAGGCGGGCATTCGCCTTGGCGAGCTGGAAGCGCATACGCGTCCGCTCGGCTGGGAACTGCGCTGCATGCCCTCCACCTGGAAACTGGCGACGCTCGGCGGCCTATTTGGCGGCGGATTTGGCGGTGTTGGATCGATCAACTACGGTCCGCTGGCCGCGCCGGGTAACGTGTTGTCGGTGCGACTGATGACCATGGAAGAGACGCCGCGCATTATTACCCTACAAGCGCCGGACGCACTGCTGCTGCATCATGCGTATGGCAGCAACGGCATCGTGCTTGAGATTGAACTGGCGCTGGCGCCACGTCATGACTGGATCGAGCGTCTCGACCTCTTCGCTGACTTCCCGGCAGCGATGGCCTTCGCCGATGCGTTAGCACGCTCGCCCGGCATGGTAAAACGCCAGATTGCCGTATTCGCTGCGCCGGTTCTTGATTACTTCACCGATCTGGCCGCTGCTGATGTGGCGGGCAAGCACGGCGTGATTGCAGTGGTCGGCAGCGAAAGCGATGGGTTGCTAGCTGCGCTGGTAGCTCAACATGCTGGCCGCAATGCACTCCATTTCGCTGAAGGGGAAAACAGCGGCCATTCGCTGATCGAATATTGCTGGAACCACACCACGCTGCAGGCGCTGAAAATCGATAAAACGCTCACTTACCTGCAAACCGCCTATACGGCGGAGAACTATCAGCAGCAAGCCGTAGCGCTGGAAGCGCAACTCTCCGATGAAGTGATGTCGCATATTGAATTCCTGCGCGACATGAATGGCAGTATCACCTGCAGCGGTTTGCCGCTGGTGCGCTATAGCGACGAAGATCGTCTTAACGCCATCATGGATATTTACCGCGCTAATGGCGTGAAAATAAATAATCCGCACGTGATTCATATTGAAGATGGCAAGCAAGGCATGGTGCGCGCCGATGTGGTGGCGATGAAACGCGCCTGCGACCCGCATAATTTATTAAATCCCGGCAAATTACGCGGCTGGGAAGTGCGTGACACGTTACCGGATGTGCCTATTCCGGGCGTGAATTGATCATTTTATTTTAATTAGGGATGTGCAAATGAAAACACTTAAATGTGTCGGATTGGCTGCGCTGTTTTTCCCTCTGGCTCCGGCGGCATTCGCCGCCACGCAGAGCAATATCAGCGATTGTCAGTACGATGCCAGCGGGGTAAATAGCTTTAGCGATATATTTACCTGCGGCACGGTGAGCGGCAGTTTACGCACGCTTTATTACTCCACGCATAATGCGTATTTCGCCAAAGGGTTCAATCAGGATACCGCCAGCTACGGCGGCAGCCTGAAATATGAAACGGCGCCGGTCTATGGTTTTCGTGCGGGTGTCAGCGCGATATTCCTGCGCGGCATCGATCATCCCGATGAAGCACATACCATTAGTGATATTGGTGATAATCAGACCAACGTCGGTGAAGCCTATTTAAGCTGGCAGCAGGATGATTTCCACATCACCGCCGGCGATCAGCGCATCAATATTCCCTTTGTCGGCGACTACGACTGGCGTATTACGCCAATTCTGTTCCGCGGCGTGGATGCTAATTACGGCGACAGCACCAATTATCTCCATGCCACCAAAGTCTGGCGTTATAAGCCCTGGGGCGACGATCAGTTCCTCAACACCACCGCCTACACCGATATTGATGAGCGCACTAACGGCATGTGGGCGATTGGCGGCGGGCGCGGTACGCAGTGGGATGATAAAAAGCTCGCGGGTCAGTTGTGGTACGAAGAGTACGCCGACTATTCACGCCTGGTGTACGGCGAGTCCCATTTGCAGTGGCAACAAACGTTATTCCAGCCGGACGTGGGCTTGCAATTTATGCGTGGCACCAGCGACGGCAAAGCGTTAGCAGGTGAAGTGAACAGCACCTCTTACGGTGCACAGCTGGCGCTAAGCTTTACCCCAGCGCTGAGCTGGAAGCTGGGTTATAACCACATCGCCGCCAGTGCCAATAGCTGGGGCAACGGTTCGCTGGTCGTGCCGTATGCGCATAACACGTCATCCGGCCCCTATTTCGCCCAGCCGTTCTTTACCAGCACCCAGGATTTAGGCAGCGGCAATGCTTATTCCACCAATCTGAATTACGTGCTGAATGAAAATCTTTCACTGGGTACGCAATATTCATTTATGGATCTTAAACCTTCAGCCGCTTCAGACAGTATTAATCAATCTGAATATCTGGTCTATTTCACCTGGGCCTTCAGCGGCGTGCTAAAAGGATTGAGTGTGACTGATTTCGCCGGGGTGCAAACGTCACCGCTGTACGATAGTCACTTCTGGCAAAACCGTTTAAGTTTGCAATACGATTTTTAACGTAATATCCGCCAGCAACCTCCTGTTGCTGGCTATTTTCATTAATAGGGATCGGTGGCGCTCATTAATTCAATACTGCGTTCCACCCCGTTCACCCGCACCTTAAGAAAACGTCGGGTACGCCAGCTGCCATCGGGATTTTGCACCGCTTTTTCAAATGTCGGGCCATGCAGCAGCAGCTCTTTATTATTGTTGTAACCAAAGCCGACATCTTTATTGCCAATCCAGTGCTGCTCAAACGCCACGACTTTCGCCGCATCCAGCGTTCTACTCTCTTCGGCGCTGCAGGCGGTAAAACTTTTACGGAAAATAAAGCATAAACCGGCCTGATAACGATCTTTGCCATTGGTCTCTACCAGCGCAATCGAGAAACCGGTATAGGCGGCGATTTTGACGTAGAGTTTGGTGCGCGCGCCCTGGCCGGAAATATGCACCTTCACCACCGGGCTGGAGCCTTCGCTGTGCCAGCTACCAATCGAATCGGCATTGTCACGCGCCTGCAAATAGATATTGGCGGCGCCTTCTGGTGTGCGATTGCTGAAGTCGACCTGGGTTTCACTTTGCGAAAGATATTGCGCGGTGCCGACTATGCGCACGTGTATTTGCGTGGACGACCCTGAAAAGTTGAATTCACCGACGTAAAACCACTGGTCAGCGTCTTTACGGTTATCCATATGATGCTGCGAAGTGATGACATCGTAATTAAGCGAGCCCTGAATAATCGCGCCCCAATCAGAGATCTCCATCACGCCACGATCGCCTTCCGCCAGCAGAGCCCATGGCTCAATGCCATCGGTGCTGTAATCAAAACCGGCGCTCTGATTGTGAATGCTCTTTTGAATAATGGTGGCGCGACAGTAGCCGAGTTTGAGCGGATTAGCGGTCGACTCAATCGCTAAACCTTCAATCACCCACTGACCGTTCGTTAGGTCACCGGCAAATTCGGAATGCTCAATCCAGCCATTGCGGATAAAGGATTGGGTACAACGCGGCAGATCCAACACCGGTTTCAGGGTGCCGCCTTGCAGGTTGAAATTTGATAGCTCAATCGCCGTAGAGTGATCCCACGCCCCCTGAGCCTGATCGGACCAGCGCGCATAGACGATGCTGTCCTGGCAGCCGCGCGCATAAAACTGGTCGATTTTACAATCCAGCGTATCGATCAAATCGAGTGCGCGCCCGCCCAAATAACGGAACTCCATGCTGCTGACGCGCAGGAACTGGCCACCTGTGATGGTGTTAGCAAAGAAGCCCACTTTGTTAAACGCTGTGCCGCCATCCTCACCACTATTGGAACTCATCCCTTTGACGACAAAACCGGAAACTTCGGCGTAACGCGCCTTTACTTTGAAGAAATGCAGGCCGCGCGGTTTGGTTTCCCAGTTAAACACCAGCGTGGTAGTCGGAAAATAGCCGAAGTTAACCGATGCGCCGGTGACTTTAAAACGGTTGATTTCAGTGGCCGAGATATCAAACGTCGACATGCTAAACACGCCTGCGGTAAAGCGAATCCCAGCCGAAGGCAATACGCGCTGTGACCAGGCAAACATGCGCTTCACCGCCTCTACACAGTCAGTTTTACCATCGGCGACCGCGCCAAAATCAACCACCGTTACTGCGTTGTAATCGAACAGCACACGCTTCCAGCGCTTTCTTCCAGCGGTAACAAAGTTCAGTCCGCCATCATCTACGGTTGTGGTATCGGAAGCATCGTAGATAAATACACCACCGCCCATTTTAGTGCCTTGTGTATATTCCAATACCGAAGCAACTTCACCTGCGGTTGACGGCTCCGTCGCACGTAGTTGTGCGATATCACGTAACTGAATCACAGATGCCGCTGCCGCAACGGCATTTTGCGGCGTGATATTGGTATTGCCGGACGAATTCGTCATGGTGTACCCCTTAACCGTTAAGAGAAAGTAACTGCCCCCTGCAGTATAAGTAACTGAAAATTAATATGTTGCTGAGTACCAATCTAAACAACGGCATTGAGAGCCCGCCTGGCATTCTGCTTTAGACAACGCCATGAATTGTGATAGAAAGCGCAGCGACAAAATGATGATTAACAGAATTTTCGCAGGCAGGTTGTGGCTTTGATTGGCGCGGATAAGCCGTAAACACCGGGTAATACCCGTGATTTCCTCAGCGGAGAATTGATTTATTTTCATCAACAGTGAAGCGGCCAGTAACTATAAGTTACTGGCCGCGCGGTTCAGAACGTGGCGTTCAGGCCGACATTCCAGCTAACCTGATGGTAATCACTGTTACCGGCGACGGTTGAAACGGCGGCAAACGCATTCACCGTTTGCCCGCGCGGCACGTTGGCGCCAAGCGACATGTCCAGCCAGTTTTTGTCGCCGGCTTCAATGCTGCGCTCAAAAGAAGTACGCGTTGATTTCAGCCCAGCCCGCACCGTGGCATCGGTATCGCCAAACTGGTGATTGTAACTGACCTGCGCCCACGGATTGACCAGCCACTGTTTGCTATCAATGCGCCAGCCAAGCGAGCCAATCTGCGAATGCGTGGTTTGATCGCCATAGCGCATCGCGGTGCTGCTGTTGCTGTTTTCGCTATAGCCGCCAACGCGGCCGTAATCCAGGGCGTAACCGGCCATGGGTCCGGTACTCAGATGCTCGCCCAACGGCAGCGCCCAGCCGGTTTGTACCCGCATCCCGAGCAATTTTCCGCTGCTGCTACCCTGCTCAGTGCGCTGCGCCGGGCCGATGTGAATGTCACGTTCGATGCTGTCAAAATCGAGATCGGCATAGTGCAGATCGGCGTTGATCCAGCCCTGATCGAACAGCGTCAGTTGGCTATAGAGCGCCACCAGATTGCCGCGCAGCTTGTAATCATAGTTGGAGGAAGGTTGCTGACGCTGGTTGCTGTTGGAGAACAGCACGCCGGTTTGCCAGTTATCGGTGAGCTGATAGCCGATACCGAGCGTGATGTTGGCGGTGTTAGCATCACCGTTATTCCAGCTTTCACCGCGATAATCGACATGCTGCCCGGCATAACCGCCAAACACGCTGAATTGACCGGCATTCGCTGGCTGTTGACGCTGCTGCTGCAGATGTCCGTCCAGCGTATTTTGCATATCGCGCGCCATCATCAGCGGTGACTGCGATAGCGCCGCCACCTGCGCGGGCGCATCGAGAATCGACTGAATGTAATCGGCGATCATCGCATGGACTGCCGGGCTGGGATGCAGGTGATCGGCAAACAGATAATCCTGCGCGCGGGTAAAACCGGGTGTGCCAGAAGTGCATTCCGCCGCCGACGTTCCCACCGGACAGGCCATGCCGATGGTATTAGTCAAACCATATTGCGTGGGGCTGGCGATCACTTCATTAAACAAACCGGCGATATCAACGCGCACGATGTTGCTGCGCAGCGCCGCCAATCCCGCTTCTTGTTGTTGGTTGTAGCCATCAGACAGTGCAGTAACCTGCTCGGTGAGCACTTGCCATGCGGCATACAGCTGCTGTGCCAGTGCATCGCGCACCAGCGGGATTGACGAAATCTGCCCTGCCGCCTGGTCAAAAGCCTGCTGCACCGCCTGCTGGCGCGCGGCGGCATCGGGCGTTGCTGCACTATCCAGCGACTGAAATGCCGCCACCAGCGCCGGTGTGGCAGCCGAACCCAGCACGCTTAAAACCGCTTCCACCATATAGGGCGTCGAACCCAGCTGCGGGACGTTCGGCACAATCACCGCGCCGGCACCGGCATCTAACAGGGTTTTGACCTGGGCCACTGCGGCCGTGGCGCTGGTGCTGATGGTTTCACGCGCGGTCAGCGGATTGGTGACGGCAGCGGCGATGTCGTTGGCGCCGACCCAATGGATGTAGAGCCCGTTGCTGTCAGCGCGACCGCCGGTGGATTGCAGATAGCTCGCCAGCTGATCCTGCGTATTCAGGTTGGGATCAATTTCTGGCACCGCCACCCCGCCACCCTGCGCATAGTTGCTGCCGCCGCGCGACGAGGCTTGCAGATTTTGTCCGAGATGCGCCGCAAGAATTTCGTCATACAGCGGATGTTGCGCACCATCGAACGTGAAGCGACCCACGTTGCCGCCATCACTTAGGCTATCGCCAAACACCGTCAGGTTATCCCACGCCAGCGCGGAAACTGGCGCCAGCAAGGCGCTGAGCGTGGCGAGCGCAACAGCAGAAAGTGCAGATTTAGGGTTTTTCATCATCAACTCCGAAAAGGGTAAACCGCGCGCGGGCAGTCACAGCAGCGCAGGCCAGCAAAGGCGCATCAGGGATGCGCAAAGTGATAACAAGGACGTTAAATATCTAGTCATGAAGCGGAGGTATTACCAGTTTGCTGCTGCAAAATTGCGGGCGCGGTGATGACATGCATTTAAATTAAACCTTTAGATCATCCCGCCGATAACCAAAGATGAACCGTTAAACGGTTCGTTTAAAACATCAGGTCGGTTTCTTAATAACCCCATGCGGCGCTGAAGCGCAGAGAGACACATACAGAAGTGTCCGGCGAAGGGGAATCTTGCGAAGCAGCTGAGGTTGCGCATTGCGGCGCGACCGCCATTACGCTGCGCGCCTTATGTTCAACAGCATAATCATCGCCTGAGGCTGCCCATGTTTGGTGTGAAAAAGTCGAGTCTTTCATTGCCGTTTTATAAAAGTGGCGATGTGATTAAAGATATCAATGCGATCAAACAGCATGTTGCATGGATTGAGTTTTCGCCCCACGGCGAAATCATCACTGCTAATCCCCTATTCCTTGCTACCACCGGCTATCAGCTGAATGAGATTCAGGGCAAGCATCACCGCATCTTCTGCAGCCCGCAGTACAGCCAATCCTCCAGCTACCTCACCTTTTGGCAAACTCTGGCGGCTGGCGAATCGGTTACTGGTATTTTTGAACGCTTCAATAAGCAACATCAGCGCTTCTATCTTAGTGCCACTTATTTCCCGGTAAGTGATGAGAAAGGCCATGTTTATAAGGTGATTAAAGTCGCTTCCGATATCACCGAACGTCATCAGGAGCTGGAGCATAAAGAGGCGGTGATTACCGCGCTCGACCTCTCCATGGCGGTGATTGAATTCACGCCGGATGGCCAGATCCTCAGCGCTAATAATAACTTCCTGACTCACATGGGCTATGAGTTGGCTGCAATTGTTGGGCAGCACCATCGTCTGTTCTGCTTCGATAACTTCTATCGCGAGAATCCCGACTTCTGGCGCAAGATTGCCAAAGGACAACATTTCGTTGGCCGCTTCGAGCGCAAAACCGCCAGCGGCGAACGTATCTGGCTGGAAGCCAGCTACAACCCGGTGTATGACGCGGATGGCAAAGTCTACAAGGTGATTAAGATTGCGTCGGACATCACCGCGCGCGTAGAAGCCGCCAAGCGGGTGGCCGATATTGCGCTCACCACCTCGGAAGAGACCTCGCAAATCACCGATAACGCCAACGAAGTGCTGGATGAAACCATCCGCAACTCGGGCCTTGTCGCGGTACAGGTGAATGCGGCGACCGCCATCGGTGCCGAGCTCAACGCCTCGGCGAAAAGCATCAGCGAGGTGGTCGAGACCATCAACCTGATCGCCTCACAAACCAATATTCTGGCACTCAATGCGGCGATTGAATCCGCGCGCGCCGGTGAAGCCGGTCGCGGCTTTAGCGTGGTGGCGGGCGAAGTGCGGCGCCTGGCGGCATCAACCTCCAGCGCCACCAGGCAGATCACTCAGGTGGTCGAACACAACGCCAGCCTGATTGCGCAAATGGAGCAGCAGCTGAATGAGGTGAAGCAGTTTGTGGTGACCGAGCAGGATAAAATCAGCGTGCTGTCACGCAGCCTGCGCGAGATTAACAGCGGCGTACATGAGTTTGTGAATGTGATACATCGGTTGGATGTTTGAGACGAAGAGGCTTCATACCGCACATTTTCGCTAGCGGCGCGATTTATCGCGCCGCTACCGTATCTGCGGAAAATTACATCATTTGCGGTTCACGGATTGCCTGACCTTTGGCAAAGCGCGCCAAACTGTACGGCGTCATATCGGTGAACAGCGGTTTATTATTCACCCGCTGCGCGCACAGCAAACCCGCGCCGGGGCCGATACCAAAACCGTGCCCGCTGAAACCCGAGGCGATAAACAAACCTGGCAGGTTATTCATCTCATCAATCACCGGCACCAGATCCGGCGTGGTATCTATCCAGCCGCCCCATGCGTGATCGACTTTAATGCCGTTCAGCTGAGGATAAAGCTGCACCAGCGCCTGCATCGCTTCCTGCACGATGCCATTATCCGCTGCTGGATCGAGGGTGCGGATCTTCTCGAACGGCGACACGCCCTGGTTCGACCACGCACCCGCCGCTTCCGGACCGTTAAAGAATGAGCCGTTAATTCGCACCTTGAGCTTCTTGGCGATTTTGCTGCGATACATCGGGTAGAACCTGGTGGCATAGCGGATATTTTGCGGCGCAAGATCAATCTGCCCGCGCCCGGAAAGCGCCACGGTGTAGCTGCCATCCTGGCGACGGCGAATGCACAAGCCACCGGTGCTCAGACAACCTTTGATCACTTCCGGGGCGGCGGTGGTTTTGAACGCGGTGCCGAGAATATTGGCGCTCGGCAATTCAATGCCGTATTGCTTTAGGAAGCGCGAACTCCACGCGCCGCCGCAGCAAATTACGCGGTTCGCTTTTACCAGGCCGCGCTCGGTCCAGACGCCCGTCACGCGTCCGCCGGAGACATCCAGGCCGCGCACCGCGCAGCGTTGATGCACAAAAGCACCCAGATTTTTCGCGCCGGTGGCGATGGCCGGTGCGGCAAGTGACGGCTCAGCGCGGCCATCGCTCGGCGACCACACGCCGCCGACCCAAGGCGAACTGTTGCCGATGCGATCGCGCGCTTCTTTCGCTGATAGCAAATGGCTAACAAAGCCGATTTGCTGCGCCTGTTTTCCCCACGCTTCCCAGCGCGCCAGATCGCTTTCGCTCTGTGTACCGTAAGTGATGCCCTGACGTGAGAAGCCCAGATCGAGGCCGATTTCTCGGCTTAACTCATCCCAGCGCTGTAAACTGCGGATCGCCATCGGCAACTCGTACAGGTCGCGGTTCTGCTGACGAACCCAGCCCCAGTTGCGCCCGGACTGCTCACCGCCAATTACCCCTTTTTCAAACAGCGCCACTGAAACGCCCTGTTTGGCCAGCTCATAGCTCACCGAGGTGCCAATAATGCCGCCGCCAATCACAATCACATCAACGGATTCGGGAAAGCGTTCACTGTCTGCAACTGCATTAACTTTTATGCGCATCGTCTTAAGTCCTGCACGCCACTAGGGTGACGAAATCACAAATGATGTTCAGAGGGGATGTGCATGATCCACAACACTCTGGCTTCACTCGCGCTATGGTTGAAAATGTTATGCGGTAAATGGCTCTGAAACTGGAAGCTATCGCCAGCGCGTAATCGGGCGCTGTCGCCATCAATCTCCAGCGTCAACTCACCCTCCATCACTAAACCCGCCTTCTCGCCCTTGCCCATCAACATTTCGTCGGAACGCACGCCCGGTGGAATATTGATAAACATAAACTGCAAATCGTGTTCGCCCGCCGCTGACAGCATCTCCTTTGAGATGCCCCGTTTCCCGACGTTGAAATGCGGTCGCTCAACGGCGCGCCGCACATAATGCTCCGCGCCGCGCAGCGTCGATGCGTGCTCTTCGAGAAAGGCAGAGAGCGGCACCTTCAGCACCAGCCGCAGCTGCTCCAGCACACGCACGGTGGGATTGGTCAGGTTGCGCTCTATTTGGCTAATGGCGCCAGCGGATACATTCGCCAGCTGCGCCAAATCAGTGATGGTCATATTGCGCGCCTTGCGAATCCGTTTCAGGCGCGATCCAATATCCGCTTCCTGCGCGCCCGTCGCTTCGTCACTGATATTCACTTTTTTCATCGGCTTTAACCCTTCCAGCGGATAACTTTATCGAATTTCGCACAGCGCAGTCGCCGCGTTTATTTCCCTGACACTGTGTTTTTCGCTGAAATTAAGGGTGCGAGACAGCAATATATGCCGCAGCAATGTTATGGCATGCCCCATTTGGTTTTAATGGTCTGCAAGGTGCCGTCATCTTTCATCGCGGTTAAGGCGCTATTAATTTCGGCCATTAATTTATCGTTGCCTTTTTTCACGCCAAACGCCATCGGCGAAACATGTTCGGGCTTATAACCGTCAATCACATGCATGCCTTTTAACCCACCGGCTTTTTCCTGCGCTTTAAGAATCGGATAATCATTCATCCCCGCCGCGATGCGTCCCAGCGATAAATCACGCGTCATATCAGCCGGGCTGTCATAAACCTTCACCTCTTTGGCGATGCCGCTGGCCATCAGGCTTTGGGTATAATCGGTGCCTGCCATGGTGCCGACGATGTCACCCTTCACATCCTGCCACGAGTTATAGGTCTTCTTGTTGTCATCGCGCACCACCAAACCGGCACCAAATGCGGTCACGGGCTGCGAGAAAGTAATACGTTTGGCGCGCTCTTCCGTGGGCGTCATACCCGCCACAATCATGTCGATTTTGCCGGCAATCACCGACTGAATCAGGGTGGAAAAAGGAATCGCCGTGTAATTAATTTCAAGGTGCTGGCGCTTAGCCACTTCTGCCGCTACGTCGGGCATGAAGCCTTCAATTTTACCGCTTTTAGTATCGAGGAAAGTGGTCGGCGCGCTGGACGGCGGCGAGCCCGCGGTGAGCGCCGCAGCCTGGGCATTGAGGCTAAATGCAGCCGCCAGACAGGCGAATAATAACCGGGAACGATTAGCAGACATAACTCACTCCTGAATCAAATGAAAAGGGCGAACGTCATTTTCACTATAATGAAATTATTCAGGTGGGTGTCAATGTTTTATTTAAGCAAAATGCGTGAATTCACAATTCACAGATAAACCCTTTGATTACATGCATTATTACACCTATAGCTTGTTCATATGGCGATAATAAGTAAAAGCTATCTCTCCCCGGCGGGTATTGATTGACAGTGATTTGCTATCGGGGATATTCATTATAATGAAATTAACCTGCAGGGGATTATCATGGATTGGAGTAGTATTCACGTTTATCTGCCCTTCCTGTTGCAAGGGGCAGAAATGACGATTTACATCACCCTTTTGTCTCTGATAATCAGTACACCGCTGGGACTGATTTTCGCCGCAGCGAAGATGTGTCCGTGGAAAATAGTCTCCTGGCCCATCGCGACCGTGATTAATATTACGCGCGGCCTGCCAATGATTGTGGTGCTGTTTTATATCTATTTTGTCTTTCCGGATATCGGCATCACGCTGTCGTCATTCCAGGCCAGCGTAATTGGCATTGCCTTCTGCTTTTCAACCTATATCGCGGAGATTTTCCGGGCCGGTATTGAGTCGGTCGATCGCGGCCAGCTGGAAGCCGCACGATCCATGGGCATGAGTTTTCCGAAAGCGATGTACCGCGTGGTGTTGCCGCAGGCATTTCATGTCGCGCTGCCGCCTTACAGCAATACGCTGGTGATGATGCTGAAAGATTCTGCGCTGGCATCCACCATCGCCGTCACCGAAATGACGCGTCAGGGCCAGCTGATTGCCGCCTCCACGTTCGATAACACCACGGTGTACACGCTGGTGGCGCTGCTCTATCTGGTGCTGTGCCTGCCACTGCTGGCACTGACTAAGCAGCTGGAAAAACGTCAGATTAAAGGAGCCTGAGATGATTGAAATTCGTGATGTGCACAAAAGATTCGGTCATGTCGAGGTGCTGAAAGGCGTGAGTTTTAGCGTCAGCGAGGGCGAAGTGGTGTGTTTGATCGGCCCTTCCGGCTCAGGGAAATCGACCATTTTGCGCTGCATTAACGGCCTCGAAACTTATGAAGGCGGCGACATCGACGTGCTGGGTCAGCGCGTCAACAACAAACATAAAAGCATCAATGATCTACGTCGCCAGATTGGCATGGTGTTCCAACGTTTTAACCTGTTCCCCCATCGCAGCGTGTTAGAAAACGTGATGGAAGGCCCGATTCACGTCAACGGCGAACCGCGGCAGGTCGCGGAAAAAAGGGCTAAAGATTTGCTGGCAATGGTTGGGCTTGGCGAGAAGATTAACGCATGGCCGACCCAGCTTTCGGGCGGCCAGCAGCAGCGCGTGGCGATAGCGCGCACGCTGGCGCTGCAGCCCAAAGCCATTCTGTTTGATGAACCGACCTCGGCGCTCGATCCGGAACTGGTGGGTGAAGTGCTGCAGGTTATGCGCAACCTGGCGCGTGAAGGCATGACGATGATTGTGGTGACACATGAGATGCAATTCGCGCGCGAAGTCGCCGATCGCGTCTGCTTCCTGCACAGCGGGCAAATTGTCGAGCAAGGTCCCGCCGATCAGATTTTGCTCAAACCTCAAGAGCCACGCACGCAAGATTTCCTGCGCCGCGTGCTGGGCAACGTGGTGTCGACGACCTGCGCCTGCTGCCAGCAGGCGGTTTAATCCGCCGCGAAAGTTTCTGCCAAAGCCGTGCTGATAAGCGCATGAATCGGTTATTTGCGCGGCAATTCATTACATCCTGTATTTCGCGAACGCTTTAATCTTGAACTCATTAATTATTGCTCGCACAAATTGTAGCGGCGCGATTTATCGCGCGCATTAATGACGGCTCTATGCCCATCGAGGCATTGCGCAATAAATTGCGCCGCTACGAAATGTGCGGTTGGTATAGTTCTTAATTAGCAAGGGAAAACATGAAAGTACAAAAAATCACCCAACCGGCAGCCATTGAAGTTATGGAGCCATGGGGCAGCGTGGCAGGTTTGCCGGGTAGCGGCAGCATTGCATTATCCGGCATACAAAAAGTGATTCCCGGAAAAGAAGATATCGACACCGGCATCTTCGAATGCGGCGTAGGTTCCTATCGTCGCGCGGTAAAACAGGCTGAAATCATGCACTTTCTTAATGGCAACGGCTCATTTACGCCGGATGGCGAAGAGACGCTCTATTTCCAGCCCGGCGATTCGTTGTTCTTTGAAGCCAATACCGAAGGCACCTGGATAATTGAAAACACCATGCGCAAACTGTATGTGATTTTCGACGCCAGCTAATTGGTGCGCTGCTTTTTAAATATCTAATGTTGCCTGGTGCGCATCAATGCGCACCCTACAGAATCCCGCCTTACTTTGACCCGCCTGTTTCGTAAATTTTTGTCTTCACACTGGCATTTTGCACAAAAATGACTCATATAGATAGCATCAGCTATCTTTTATAGCATTGGCTATATTCCTCTGGAGATGATCATGTTTGCTCAACGCCTTGTGCCTGCCGTCGTCATGCTGCTGTCACTTAGCTCGCTGTTGCCCTTTGCGGCATCAGCGGCAGAAAAACTCAAAGTGGTGACCACTTTCACGGTGATTGCGGATATGGCAAAAAACGTGGCGGGTGATGCCGCCGAGGTGACCTCAATTACCAAAACCGGCGCCGAAATCCATGAATATCAACCCACGCCGGGTGATATTCGTCGCGCGCAGGGCGCTAATCTGATTCTGGTGAACGGCTTTAATCTTGAGCTGTGGTTTAGCCGCTTTTACCAGCGTCTGAACGATGTGCCGCAGGTTACCGTGACGCAAGGCATTGAACCGATGGGCATTTCCGAAGGCCCGTATAACGGCAAGCCTAATCCGCACGCATGGATGTCGCCTGATAACGCTCTGATTTATGTCGATAACATTCGCAAAGCGCTGCAGCAATATGATCCTGACAATGCCGCGATTTATCAGGCCAACGCCGATCGCTATAAAGCGCAGATCCAGCAAACCATTGCCCCGATGCGCGAAGCTATCGATAAACTTCCGGCAGATAAACGCTGGCTGGTCACTAGCGAAGGCGCTTTCTCGTATCTGGCGCGTGATTTCGGCTTAAAAGAGCTTTATCTATGGCCGATCAACGCCGATCAGCAAGGTACGCCGCAGCAGGTGCGTAAAGTGATCGATGCGGTGCGCACCCATCAAATTCCGGTGATTTTCAGTGAAAGCACTATTTCGGCTAAACCGGCGCAGCAGGTGGCGCGCGAAGCCGGTATTCATTACGGCGGCGTGTTGTATGTGGATTCGCTGAGCAATAGCGATGGCCCGGTACCGACCTATCTCGATCTGCTGCGCGTCACCACCGCAACCGTGGTGCAAGGCATTACCGAAGGAAGCCAGAAATGAGCAGAATCGAAGTCAATGCCGCCGCAGGATTGAGCGTGGAAAACGTCGGCGTCACCTACCGCAACGGCCACACCGCGCTACGTAAAGCCTCATTTAGCGTGCCCGCCGGCAGCATCACCGCGCTAATTGGCGTCAACGGTTCCGGAAAATCTACGCTGTTCAAGGCGATCATGGGATTTGTCCCGCTCTCTTCCGGGGCGGTGACGCTGGCCGGAATGCCGGCCAATAAGGCGTTGAAACACAATATCGTCTCCTATGTGCCGCAATCTGAGGAGGTCGACTGGAGCTTTCCGGTGCTGGTGGAAGATGTGGTGATGATGGGTCGCTACGGCTATATGGGCATGCTGCGCATTCCGCGCGCGGCCGATAAACAGAGCGTTGATCAGGCGCTGGAACGTGTCGGGATGAGCGCTTATCGCCATCGACAGATTGGCGAGTTGTCCGGCGGGCAGAAAAAGCGCGTTTTCCTGGCGCGCGCGCTTGCGCAAAGTGGCCAGATTATCCTGCTGGATGAGCCCTTTACCGGCGTGGATGTCAAAACTGAAGCCGCGATCATCGCCCTGCTGAAAGAGCTGCGTGACGAAGGCCGCACCATGCTGGTCTCTACGCACGATCTCAATGCCATTCCGGATTTCTGCGACCGCTGCGTGCTGGTGAAAAATACCGTGCTGGCGAGTGGCTTGCTGCATGAGACGTTCACCGCGGACAACCTGGCGCAAACCTTTGATGGCGCGCTGCTCGAGCGTAACGCGGTATTAATGCAGCTGATGAAAGACAAAAATCCGCAGCGGGGGGCTAACCATGTCGTGGATTATTGAGCCGTTCGGCTATCAATACATGCTGAATGCGATGTGGATCGCCGCGCTGGTCGGGGCGATTTGCGCTTTCCTCTCCTGTTTCCTGATGCTAAAAGGCTGGTCATTGATTGGCGATGCGCTGTCACACTCGATTGTGCCCGGCGTAGCAGGCGCCTATATGCTTGGACTGCCCTTTGCCCTTGGCGCATTCCTCTCCGGCGGCCTGGCGGCGGGCAGCATGCTTTTTCTTAATCAGCGCACGCGCTTGAAAGAAGATGCGATTATTGGCCTGATCTTCTCGTCATTTTTCGGCATCGGGCTATTTATGGTGTCGCTCAATCCCACCTCGGTGAATATTCAAACCATCGTACTGGGCAATATTTTATCGGTCGCGCCTGCCGATATCTGGCAGCTCGGCGCCATTGGTTTTATCACCCTCGGCATTCTGCTGGTGAAGTGGAAAGACCTGATGGTGACTTTCTTCGACGAAAGTCACGCGCGCTCGCTGGGTTTAAATACGCTGCGGCTAAAAATCCTGTTCTTTACCCTGCTGTCCGCTTCCACCGTTGCTGCGCTGCAAACGGTTGGCGCCTTTATGGTGATTTGTCTGGTGGTGACACCGGGCGCTACCGCCTATTTGCTGACGGACCGTTTTCCGCGCCTGTTGCTGATTGCCGTCACCATCGGCAGCGTCACCAGTTTTCTCGGCGCCTGGAGCAGCTACTTTCTTGACGGTGCCACCGGCGGCGTGATTGTGGTGGCGCAGACGCTGGTGTTTTTAGTGGCGTTTGTGTTTGCCCCGAAACATGGCGTGCTGGCTGCGCGTCGTCGCGCACGTCTAACCATGGAGGATGGCGTCAATGAGTGAATTATTGCTGAGCCCCTTCCAGTTCGAGTTTATGAACATGGCGCTGATCACCACGTTGGTGCTGTCGCTGCCGTGCGCGATGCTGTCGGCCTTTCTGGTGCTTAAAGGCTGGTCGTTGCTGGGTGATGCGATGAGCCACGCGGTGTTTCCCGGCGTAGTGATCGCCTGGCTGATTGGTTTGCCCTACGCTATCGGCGCCTTTATCGCCGGAATGGTGTGCGCCGTCGCCACCGGCTATATCAGCGAAAATAGCCGCATCAAACCCGATACGGTAATGGGAATTGTCTTCTCGGGCATGTTTGGCGCAGGTTTGGTGCTGTACCTGAAGCTGCAACCTGAAGTGCATCTCGACCACATTTTGTTCGGCGATATGTTGGGCATCAGCCTGGCGGATATCATTCAGACCGCGGTGATCGCTGTGATTGTCAGCGTGCTAATTGGCATGAAATGGCGAGATTTACTGCTGCATGCGTTCGATCCCAATCAGGCGCGCGCCTGCGGCATCAACGGCAAACTGATGCATTACGGCTTGCTGTGTCTGATTTCATTAACCATCGTCGCCGCGTTGAAATCGGTAGGGGTGATTTTGTCGATTTCCATGCTGATTGCGCCAGGCGCCATTGCCTTGCTGTTGGCGCGCCGTTTTCTGCATGTGATGCTGCTAGCGATGGGCATTGCCATGGTGACGGGTTTCAGCGGCGTCTATGCGTCGTTCTTCCTCGATAGCGCACCGGGTCCAACCATCGTGGTGATTTATGCCGCGCTGTTTGTGTTGGCGTTTGTGTTTGTAACGGTGAGAGATCGCCGCACGCAGCAGGTTCATGGCTGATTGCGCAGCGTCTCCTTCCTCCGCTTACGTAGGAAGGTCGTAATGGGGGCCGCGAGCACATTTTGTGTTGCTTAAAGGGCAGCGCCACGTTGCCGAAATACGATTACGCACTCCTTTACGCAAATGGTAGCCTTAATGTTTTGTTGGCCAGATATCACCTACGATTAAGGAACATGATGAGCATCGTCAATCCCGCTGGGCTCAAGGCACGCAGCTATTACAATCACGTAAAAATCCGACCGGGCACGCCGGTCTTTCCCACGGGCCAGGTAGCGTGGGATGAAAACGGTGACGTGGTTGGCATTGGTGATATGAAAAAACAGGTCGAGCAGGTTTATGCCAACATCGATCGATTACTGGAAGGATTGGGCGCACAGCGCGACTGGATTGTGCGCACGACCACCTATGTGACCGACCTTGCACTCGTCCCGGAAATTCATCCGATACGCCAGCAATTTTTCACCGGACTGGAATTGCCCGCCAGTACGCTATTCCAGATTGCCGCGCTGGCAGAACCCGAGCTCATGCTGGAAATTGATGTGGTTATTATGCTGCCGCTGTGAATACAGGTTGCTGATTAATTTAGCGGGTCGCCACGTATAGCGACCCTACAAGCGTTGCAGCGTTGATGAGATGATAAAATACGACCGATTGAACAGTGGGCGCGGCCTGGCGCCCTCTTCTTACTACCGCACGATATCCACCAACTGATGAAATTCCCGATCGTAATAGACTAACGGCGCGACATTACTGCGCGGATGCCGTACTTCGGTTACTTCACCCAAAAAAATCGCGTGCGTCTGCCAGTCAACGGTTTGCGCCAGCCGACACTCAAATGTCACCAGTGAATCCGCGCACACTGGCGCACCATTCGCGCCAGTGTGCCATTGGCCGCTATTAAAGCGCTCATGTCGGCGGGCAGAGCTGCTGAACATCTCCACCAGCGCTAGCGCATCCGCAGCTAATACGTTGACACAAAACTGCCCGCTCTCAATGAGCATCGCAAACATCGATGCGTTGCGATTAACGCATACCAGCAAAGTAGGCGGTTCCGCACTTAAGGAGGTGACCGCCGTGGCGATCATGCCGCCGGGCTGCCCCTGATGATTTACGGTAATTAAACATACGCCTGCCGCCAGTTGGCGCATACCACCGCGATAAGCATCGGCAAGGGGAATGGCATGCTCTGTCATGATTGGCTCTCGCGCATGATACGGCCCTCAATGGGATGATGCGGATCGCCTGGGCCGAGGCTAGAACCTTTACCCGGCGATACCAGCCGATCGCAGAAGCGTTCATCCTCCACTGTCCACGGACAATCCAGCGCGGCAATCCCCTCACGCCACTGCTCAAAGGTACGCGGTCCGATCAATGTGCTGGTGACCAGCTGATTACGCATCACCCACATCTGCGCCACGTGCGCCGGTTGGCGTCCGCTGCTCTCGGCATAGGCCGCCAGCTCACTCGCTACTTTGAGTGATTCCGGGCGCCATTCCGCTTCCATCATGCGCGGATCGGCTCGTCCAGCGCGACTATCACTCTCAGGAGCCGTATCCACGCGATACTTTCCGGTCAGGATACCGCGCGCTAACGGGCTGTAGCACACGGCTGCTGCGCCGAAGTAAGCCGCTGACGGTAAAATTTCCACCTCGGCTTCGCGGTTAGCAAGGTTATATAACGGCTGCGTCGCTATTGGCCCGGCAATGCCAGCCTCGCGCGCCAGGCGCACGGTTTCCGCTAAACGCCAGGCTTTAAAGTTTGAGACGGCAAAGTAGCCGATTTTTCCCTCACGAATCAGGTCGGCAAACGCCAACACCATCTCCTCCAATGGCGCAGCGAAATCCGCTTTATGCATATACAGCACATCAATGTAATCCGTACCGAGGCGCGTCAGCGATGCGTGCGTCGCCTCGCGAATCCACTTGCGCGACATGCCCCGCTGATTCGGACCATCGCCCATTGGATTGCCAACCTTGGTGGCCAGTACCCAATTATCGCGATCGTCAGCAATCGCACGACCAACCACCCGCTCGGATTCACCTTTGTTGTACATATCGGCGGTATCGATGAAGTTCACGCCGCTGTCACGGGCGTCGGCGATGATGCGCTTTGACGTCATTTCGTCGGTGGCGCCGCCGAACATCATGGTGCCAAGACAAATTTCAGAAACCTTGAGCCCGCTGCGCCCGAGATATCGGTATTGCATGTACACATCCTCTCTATTTGATCGCGATAAAGGACAACCCAACAACTAGCCGGGAATTACCGCGGTAGTGGCGATCTCAATCAGAAACTCGGGACGCACCATTTCAAGTTTCACGCAGAAACGCGCCGGCAGCAGTGCCGGGAAATAGGTCACGTAGATTTCATTGAATTTGTGATAATCGTCGAGATCGCGCAGGAAGATCTGGTTCATCACCGCATGATCCATGCTGCTGCCCGCCGCTTCCAGTACCACTTTGATGCTGTCGAGCACGCGCCGCGTCTGCACTTCGATATCGCCGATGCCCACAATGCTGCCATCAACCGGATCGGTGGATAGCATCCCCGCGACGTAGACATGATTACCCGCTTTAACGCCCCAATTAAGGTGATTAAGGCCGGTGGCCGTTTTTCCGATGATCCAACCTTGTGGATTAATTGCCTGATTCATCTACATCTCCCGATAATAGTTAAGGGTTAACGTCCTGAATGACGTAAGAAAGGCCGGCCTAAATCGCCCGGTGCGGCACCAGCTTTGCCCATCATGATCCAGGCAATGAGCGCGACGACAAACGGCATCGCCATCAGTAACGCGGGCGCAATGTTCACGCCAAGGTATTGGCCCTGAAACTGCAATGCCTCCAGCAATCCGAGTAACGTGGCGACGATCAATACGCGCAACGGCATCCAGCGGGCAAAGATGGTGATGGCAATTGCCAGATAGCCGCGTCCCGCGGTCATGTTGTCAACGAAGGTGCCGCCTGAGGCGACAATACACAGGTACGCGCCGCCCAACCCCGCCATCAGGCCGGTGAAAAGCGTAGCGCTGAAACGAATTCGCAGCACGGAATGCCCGGCGGCATCGGCCGCTAATGCATTCTCACCCACCGCACGCAGCAGCAATCCGACGCGGGTGAAGCGCAGCACGCCCCACAAAACAATGGCGATCACGACCGCCAGATAAAACACTGGGCTTTGGGAAAACAGCGCGCGTCCCACTACCGGCAAATCCGCCAGGATTGGCAGCTTGAGTATCGAAACCGAACGCATCGATCCGGCTGCAGGCGCACCACTCAGCCATAGCTGCCGAATCAGCGAGGTCGCGCCAATGGCGAACAGGTTAAAACCGATGCCCATCACGATTTGGTTAGCGCGTGCCAGCACGGTACCTAACGCCAGCAGCAGCGCGGCGAGTAAACCACCCAGCATGCCCGCGCCAAGCGCCAGCAGCGGCGAACCGGTTAAAGCCAGCCCTAGCGCCGAGGTAGAAGCACCGAAGAGCATTAAGCCTTCCAGCCCAATGGTGAAAACCCCCGCACGTTCAGAAACGGTTTCTCCTAGCGCCGCCAGCAACACCGGCACGCACAGGCGCAACCCACCCGCAAGAAACATCGCCAGAGTTACAGTGTTGAATTCCATACCGGCCTCCCTTTCACCAGCATTAAGCCGCTTAAAACCGCCAGAATCAGAATCGGCATACCGCCCAGAACATCGGCTATTGCCGCAGGAATCGAAAAGGTAGTTTGTAGTGCCAGCGCAGCACTGTTAACCGCACCAAAGTAGAGTGAGACGATTACCGCCCCAAACGGTTGCAGTCCGGCGAGAAATGACACCGCCAGTCCTTCAAAACCTAACCCCGATGAGAAGCCGTCGATCAGGCGATACTGCACGCCGAGCACTTCAAAGGTGCCCGCCAGGCCGCTGATGGCACCAGAAATTGCCATGCTGGAGAGCACGGTTTTAGCGGCAGATTGTCCCTGTAAGCGCACAAAGCGTGGACTTTGCCCACTGGCGCGCAGTTTTAAACCGAAGGCGCTATGGTTGAGCATCACCCACACTGCCACGGCGATCAGCAGCGCCAGAAACACGCCCGCATGCAGTCGCGTGCCCTCAATCACCTGCTGAAATACGCCATCGGCCGGAAGCTGCGCTGACATATTGAAATTTGAGTTCACCGGGCGCATCGGTCCCTGCACCAGATACTTCAGCAAATAGATGGCGATAAAATTCATCATCAACGTAACGATGATTTCATCGATGCCACGCCACACTTTCAGCAGTGCCGGGATCGCGCCCCAGATAGCACCACACAAAGCACCGCTGATAATTGCCAGTGGCAGCAGCGCCGCCCCCACATCACCGAAGGCGAGAAACGGCAACATCGCGCCAATCGCTCCCATCTGCAGCTGCCCTTCGCCGCCGAGATTAAACATGCCGCCACGAATGGCGATCAGTGCGCCGAGCGCCACCAGCAGGCGTGGCGTCATAAACACCAGCGTGTCCGAAAATGCACGGATATTACCGAATGCGCCGTCAATGGCGGTGGACAGCGCCGCATGCATCGGCACGCCCATGCCAGCGATGAGGGCCAAGCCCACCCCTAGCGAGCCGACAAAAGCACTGAGTGTGATCCACAACGATCGTGACGCGCTGAGCTGTGCTAGCACGCGGCGCAAGGAAGCGCTGGTTTGTGCCAGCGTGGTGACGGAATCAGACATGCACACCTCCAGTCATCTGCGCACTGTGACCCGATGTCATCAAGGTGCCAATTCGTTCCATATTCATCTCATCACCCACTACAGTGCCGGTAATACGTCCACCGTTCATCACAACGATGCGGTCCGATACGCGAATTAATTCTTCAATGTTTGAGGAGATAATCATGACCGCGGTGCCCGCATCTGCCGCATCAGCGAGGCGCGTGAGCACCGCTTCCGCTGCCGCCATATCAAGACCGCGCGTCGGTTGATACACCACGATAATTGACGCCGCCTGCGCCAGTGCGCGCGCCACCACGATCTTTTGCTGATTGCCGCCCGACAGCGAGCGCGCCGGGCTGGCATGGGAATGGGTGCGAATATCGGCGTGTTCGATCATCTCGATGGCGCGCCGGGCAATCGCCGGATGATCAAGCAACCCCATGCGGCGATAGGCGCCACGCATAATGTCGGGATAGAGCAAGTTGTGTGAAACTGGCAAATCAAGCGACAACCCTTCGTGATGACGATCTTGCGGCACCAGCGCCAGGGTGACGTTGTCACTTAAGCGCGCGACGTCACCGCTGTCCGGCTGCAGTTCACCCGCCAGCAAGGCAAACAGCTCGCTCTGCCCGTTACCCTCCACGCCCGCGACACCGATCACCTCGCGCGATGCCAGCGTTAAGTTGATGTCATGCAAACCTGGAGAGCCGCTGCCAGGACGCACCTGAATGTTGTTTAGACGCAACTGCCCGGCTCCGCTACTGCGCTGTAAACCCAGTCGCGTGCCGCTGCTGACCGCGCGCCCAACGATTTTCTCCACCAGTTCATCCGGCGAACAGCCAGCGCTTACTCCGGTGCCGTTGGTTTTACCGCGACGCAAAATGGTGTAGCGATCGGTATTTGCCAGCACTTCATCGACGTTATGCGTGACCACCGCCACCGCCGTGCCGCTGGCACAGATGCGGCGCAGTGTTGCGTACAATGCAGCGATCTCTGTGGGGGTGAGAATGGTGGAAGGCTCATCCAGCAGCAGCACGCGCGTGTCATTGACCAGCGCTTTGAGAATCTCAACCCGCTGCTGCAACGCCAGCGGCAAGTGAGCGACCCGCGCTGCCGGATCGAGATCAACGCCGTAGTGCTGCATAAAGGCACGGATGTCAGCATGACGGCGAAACGCTTTGCGCCGATCGCCACGTGCCACCAGCGCGAGGTTCTCTGCGACGCTGAAGGGTGCCACCAGTTTGAAATGCTGATGCACCATGCCAATGCCATTGGCGATGGCATCGGCTGGTCGTCGGTGAATCACCTGACGTCCGCTCATCAGAACTCCGCCTTCCGTTGGCTCATGCACGCCATACAGAATGTTCATCAATGTCGATTTGCCCGCGCCGTTTTCACCCAGCAGCGCGTGTATCTCGCCGGGAAAGAGCGACAACGAAACCTTGTCCAGCGCGACAAAGCCGTTGGCATAGCGCTTTGAGACGTGATCGAGTTCGATAAGCGGGCTCGACATGATATCAATCCTCAACCTTGACCTTGCCGGATTTGATGTCGTCCATCACCTTAAACACCTTGTCCTGCACCGCTTTATCCACGTGGGCAAAGGGTTTCGATAGGGTCCAGCCGTTGGTTTTCAGGTTTTCGGTAATGATGCGATTGCCTAACTGATGATCGGCATAATGCTTGCCGATATCGGCGTAGGATTTATCAAAGTTCATCACCGTTGAGGTCATAATCGAGTTAGGAAACGATTTGGCTTGATCGGTATAAGAACCAATAGTCAGCACGCCCTCTTCATCCGCCGCTTGTTGAATCCCGGCATCGGCGGTATCAGCAGAAGGAATAACGAAATCGGCACCGCGCGCGATGGCGCCTGTCGCGATCTCTTTGGCGCGCGCCACGTCAGTAAAGGAGCCAACGTAGGCGGAATCGACCACGACCCTGGGATTAACATAGGCGGCACCTTTCTTGATGAACTGCACGGTGCGTTCTGCCGACGGAATCGGTTCACCGCTGATGACCGCAATATGCCCGCTTTTACTGGCGGAAGCCGCCAGAGCACCGAGCACAAAACCGTATTCATCCCAATCCACTGACCATGCCGAGTAGTTAGGTAGATTATTGGTCGAACCCTCATAGGAATAGAGGAC
Organism: Pantoea sp. GM01; assembly: GCF_000282675.1. Taxonomy (NCBI): domain Bacteria; kingdom Pseudomonadati; phylum Pseudomonadota; class Gammaproteobacteria; order Enterobacterales; family Erwiniaceae; genus Pantoea; species Pantoea sp. GM01. Next base: position 59,642 of record NZ_AKIU01000086.1, read on the forward strand.
AAACTGGGTGTTCGGGAATGCCGGTGCCACCTCTTTGATCGCCGCGGAATAACCGGATGAGTGCGCAATGATTAGCTTCACGCCGTCAGAGGCGAGCAGGCGTAACACCGATGGCGCTGCTTCGTAAGTGGTATGTTCAAGATAGCTCGGCGCGAAACCCTGTTGCGTGGCCATCGATTTGAATGCGGCATAACCCGCCATATCCCATGAACCTTGGGTGACGGTCTGCGTGAACAGTGCCGCCACGCGTGGTTTGCTCTCATCGGCTTGCACCATGGCGCTGCTGCCCATCGCCGCCGCTACCGCAACAGCCAACATCATTTTCATTTTCATCGCTCGACTCCTGGCAATCCGCATCGCGGAAAAAAGGTGGGTGACTATGTGTTGTTCCCAATCGCCATCAATGACGACACTACACTGCGTTCGCGCGTTGGTATTCGCGTGCGTGGGTGTTGACGCCATGCTGCTCCAGCACTTCCAGCACCTCAGTGCCAACCGTGCGCAAATCATCAATAAAGTCCGGTACTATCACCGTCACACCATCAAGTTGTGCGCCTTTAATAATCGCGGCCAATTTGCTGCCGATGGTTTCAGGCGACCCGACCAACGCGGCGCGTGTCATCGAGTTGCGCCGCTCGCCCTGCGACACAAAACGCTGCGCCATGGTGTTCTGCTTGAAGCTCTTATCGCCGGAGTATTCGCGCGTCTGATTATCCAGCGCGATGGTGTCGACGCCCGCGTCATACAGCGCCACCCGCTCATGTGCTTCAGCATCCGTTGCGCCTGGCACGATGGTGAAAAGCCCGTAGGTTTTGAAGTCCGGTTTGCCCTGCTGCATAGCGAGTTCTTTGGCACGCAGCCCGGTTTTGATGAAGTCGTCGTGATCCGAACCGAGCATAAAGCTGCCGGTACAGTGCTCCATAGTGAACAGAAAACCGCGGTCTGAGGCGCCGGCACAGATAATCGGTGGCGGCAATGCCGGTTTTGGGTTCGACATGCAATCGGTCAGTTGGTAATGCTTGCCGTTATGATCGACGCGATCTTCCGTCCATAACCGCTTCAGCACCGTCAGCCACTCCGCCGCCAGTTCGTAGCGCTCGGCATGATCGAGATCTATCCACAAGCCCATTTGCCCCTGATCGGTAGGATTTGAACCGGAGACGATATTCAGACCAAAACGTCCCTGCGAGATTTGATCCAGCACCGCGCTCATTTTCGCTACCACCGCCGGATGAAACACCATGGTGTGTACCGTGCCCCACACGCCAATACGGCTGGTGGCTTCGGCAATCCCCGCCATGGTTGTCAGGCTTTCCAGCGTCACGTCCCAATGCTGTGAGGGCCCACCGTAGCCGCGCCATTTCGCCATCGACAGCGCAAAATCAAATCCCAGCTGTTCCGCCAGCATCGCCACCTGCTTGTTGTAATCGTATGTGGCTGGTAGCTGCGGGCTGGTGGTAGAGGTAATCCAGCCGCCGTTGCCAACCGGCAGAAAGACGCCGAACTCAACATTTTTCGCGCTAGTCATTTCAACTCCTCGGTTCAATGCACAGGCGAGTGAAGGCTCGCCATAAAGTCGCGGGTAATTTGGTTAAACAGCGGGGTTTCAGTCTCGGAAAAACTGTGGCCACCCTGCGGCACAATTTTCAGCTGCGCGCCGGGGATGTTCTCGGCCAGCAGGCGTGATTGATAGGGCGGCGTCAGAATGTCGTCCTGCGCACACATCACCAGCGTTGGCGTTTGGATCTGTGGCAGCGCGGCGCTGGCATCGTGCGCCATAATTGCGTCGATACGGCTCAGCACCACGTCGCGCGCCGGAAAGCGTGTTGCCGAAGCCAGCAGCGCGGGCGATAAGGTGTCGGCGTTGGCCTTGATATGTTCTGGCGGATAGAGAAAAAGCGCGCTGCCATGCACATACTCTTCCAGTGAGCTACCCAGCAGCAGCGCACGGCGCATACGGAAGCACCAGTTGAAATGCATATCTGACTTGGCCCAGCTGGCGTACTGCACCATGCCCGCCAGCAGCTGCGGCTGACGTGCCGCCAGAATCTGGCCAATCGCGCCGCCGGTAGAGTGTCCGACTAAAATCGGACGATGCAGCTGCAGCGCGGCAATCAACGCCTGCAAATCGTCCACCAGCGTATCGATGCTGTAAGGTCCGGTAGGATGATCGGACTGGCCCGCACCACGTTGATCGTAAGTCACCACGGTAAAGTCATCCGCGAAAGCACTGACCTGTGGTTGCCAGTAAGCGGCGGTTCCGCCGAGTCCGGAGACAAAAATGATCGTCGGTCCCTGTCCCGCAATTTCATAATGGGTGCGAATTCCGTTAGTCATGATGCTCGGCATCGATTTCCCCCTGGTGGATTTTTGCCTGTCTGCAGCGATGACTAATAAGTACCATGCACTTTCCTGCCAGCTGTAATATCGAATGCAGCACGCGGCGTTGCCGCTTTTAGAACGCGCGGGACGTGCAGCACCTCGATCCGGTCGCCAAAAATCGCGACGCTACCAACCGGGTCGATCACTCAATTAAATTCCCGGCACACATGCTTGAGAAATTGATGGGCGGCAAAGGAGAGCGTGCGGTCGCGATGCACACAGATCTCGATGTTGGCCGATTCCATGGCTTCGTTATCAATCGGTATGGCAATCAACCTGTTCTGTTCTATTTCACGTGCGGCTATTTGTTTCGGACCAATGGTTAACGTGCGCCCGGCAATGGCCATCGCTTTGGTCAGTTCGAGATTGTTGGTGTTCACTATCGAACGCGGGTTGAGATGCAGGCTGCGCGTGACTTTGTCGAAAGTTTGCCGCATGCCAAAACTGGACACCGGCAGCGCCACCGGATAAAAACAGATGTCTTCAAGGGTAAGGGATTGGTGCTGGGCAAGCGGATGCTGCGGGGAAACCAGGCACTGAATTGGTGCAGGACAGCGTTTAATCACTTCTATTCCAGGGCGATCGCCCATGTTGAAGACGATGCCAATATCGATCTCATCACGAATGATGGCTTCAATGGTCCGATCGGAAGACTCACTGTTAATGGAGAACTGAATCGCGGGGTAGTTTTCATTAAAGTCAGTCATGATGCGCGGCAAAATAGCCTGCACCACCGCTTCAATCACCCAAATTTTCACTTCGCCTTCGCGCAACCCTTTTAAGTTTTTGATCGACTCGTGAATGCGGTCGAGGTCGCGACACATCTTGCGCGTAAAGCGCTCGAGCATCATGCCTGCCGGGGTCAGGCGAATGCCGGTATTACTACGTTCAAGCAGCATCACGCCAAGCGTATGTTCGAGTAAGGCGATTTGCCGACTAATGGCCGAGGGCGCGACGTGCAGACGATCCGCTGCGCGCCTGATCGATCCGGTGGCAGCGACTTCGTTGAAGTATTTATAGGTGTTGAGGTTCACTTACATCGCCCTGTGTAAAGGATTTATCGCACAAGGTGATGCAAGAGTTATTCCATATCTCGAAACATTACTTACTGGGATTAATTATACTCACGGTGTTTGACTCAATACCCTGTTGCCTAAGCATGTAACCTAAATCATCCACTAAATCAGTAATGATATAAATGCGACTTCCAGGATAATGTATTTGTTGGCTGATTATGTGCTGGCACAACCTTTCCATTCCTCTAACCTCATTATTTACCCCGTCAGTTTCACCCGACATATCGACTAACCCGGGATAGCTCTCCCCTTCATAACTCATAACCTCATGGGCAAAGGTCCAAATTTTAACCTGCCCGCCTTCAGCGGATAAATCCGCCTTCTCGGTAACAAAATCCTGGAATTCCCCATTAAAATAATGGCGCATGCTATGTGATATATCGATATACCATACTTCATTGAGATGCCGTTTAAAGAGGTGCGTTTGTTGTAAAAAATCTTCAAACGCCTGAGTTTCTGTCGTATCTGGTGAGACCTGGGTGAAAAGCATTTGGCGACTGTTATTCACATGACGGTGATTATCAATGTCATCATAATTAACCACCACCACCTGGCCATGTTGCGGACAAACACCGGCAGAATATTTATTGAACACGATATCAATATGCGCATCGGTCAATTCGATACGTTGTTTACATTCGATAATTAACATTGAGTTTTGAGCAGTAACATTTTCATCAGTGGTAAGCACTAAATCGGGATGAATAGCATCATTATCTTGGTTCACATAGCGGGGTTGATAAATCAACTTGTAATCAGAATGCGGATGCGTCGCAAGCGTTGCTGTTTTTCCTAACGCCAGTGGCGAGCGGCCATCTTGCGCGACTTTGAGCTGGAATCCGCAGCGGGATAATTGCTGACAGCTAACAGCAATTATCCAGATTTCATACACTTGCCATCTGAATTTCCAGAAGGGCAATTCAACAAATTCACTGGCAATTTGTAAGATATTTTCATGGCCGAAATGGGTTTGGACTTCAGTTAGTAACTCAGCATAACCAGGATGATTTTTGACAATCTCTTCAATATGGCCATTTTTTTCATGATGTCTATCGCCAATGTAACAATTATTCAACCCCTTAAAGATAGTATAATGTTCATCGCCGTAGATTTTGTTTGCGCGTTTAAGAATTGAAAAAAGCTCTAATGCACTCCAGTCAATGTTATTATCGCGAATATCAATGGAAAGTTTATTGGTAACTTCATGCCCCATCCAATCCATCACATCATTCTTGACCCGCTGCATCTGCTCGTAATCTCCGGGCATCAAGGTTTTGAGTTGTTCAAAATGACGAAATGCTTCTATGGTAAAATCCACGTTACCTCTGTCTGTTTCAACTTGCCATTGAATTAAACCTTCGCCGCTTGCTGTAAGGAAGTTAGAACGTTCACAATAATTAATAATATCGGTATACATTTTAGATAACGGTTCTGCTACAGCAATCAAGGCGCGCAAATATGCTTCGGCAGAAACATGACGCGACTCCAATGCTGAAATGAACTCACCTTCAGGTAAACCCAACCGCTGTTTCATTTTTCGATACAGATCAAGATCGCGAGAATGTTCAGGATGGAAATCAAAATTTTGGTTTTTTAGCAAAAAGCGATGTAGCTCAGCAGCCGAAGTGATCATCGAATGAAGTTCCTTATCATATTAAGTCAAATAATGGGTTAACTATGTGCGAGATTGATTGGCAATAGGCGCGTTAATTCAAGTATGATTCGAATGTAGCGAAAGCGTATATTAAATCCAAGCAGAATTTATTTTACCGACGAAGCTTGAAAGGGATTCGAACGGTTGCCATCCATAGCGTGTTGAACGTCAGTTAAGCAGCGCACTGGCTCCGTGGGGGTTCCGCCCGCTAAGCCTATGGCAGTTTCAGAATGTGTGAAGCAGGCGGCCGGGCTAAGGTCCGAAGGCGCGGACCTTAGCAATCCGCGCCTGCGCCGTCCTC
>NZ_AKIU01000087.1:0-41394 GCF_000282675.1 Pantoea sp. GM01
TTCCCCCCGCCATATCGGCTTGTGCGATAGACAGCGGTTGGGCAGCGGGCTGCTGAACGTCAGCTTCCTCACTGAACAGCGCAGGCTCCGCAGAACTCAGCAGATCGGCGGCTGAAATATTCAGCAGCGATGCCTCAGATTCCGCAGGGGCAGTCTGAACATTAAAGCTATTAGGGTAACTCTCCAGATAGAGGCTTTTTACCACAATAGAGTGCGGACCATCTTGCAGCTCAGGGACAACAAACGACCACGAGCCGTCCAGCAGGGTCTGTACCGAACCGATAGGTTTACCATTGTCCAAAATTTCCAACAGGATATCTTGTCCAGCAAAACCTTTCAGCGTAGGGGTTGAGTCAGAAGAAATCTGACCGTTTCCAATCAGAATTTCACCCTGTTGATCATCATAGACGCCGCATGAGATTGCCATATCATACGGTGACGCCAGCTCGAAGCTAAAATCAATGCTCTCAACCTGACCTTCACCAGTGACTTTCACCAGATTATTGCCCGATTTCAACGGCTCGGTGACATCGAAGTTCCAGCGACCGTACTCATTGGTTAGCGCCGTTCCATGTGTCTTACCGTTGATAGTGATGGTGACGACCGAACCTACTGCTGCAATACCGCTAAACGACGGTGTGTTGTCGTAAATCGCTGTGCTATGACCAATAGCAAAACGCTCAACACCCTCGTTGTAGGTACTCACACCTTCCAGCACCAAAATACGCGAGAATTCGGCTGGCACCACGGTGAAGGTAAATGCCTCACCGTGATATTTTTCGTTCGATCCCGCCGTGATATTGTGTTTACCCAGCGACAGCGCAGTTTCAACCTGGTACGTCCATGAACCGGTGGCACTAGCGCGCGTTTCACCAATTTGAACGCCATTATCGAAGATCTTCACCAGCGCATTGCTATCGGCTTTTCCTGCCAGGAACGGGGCATTGTCATCACTTTCACCGTTGGCTTTGATAAAGCCAGACTTAAAGAAGTTATCGTAGGCACTGGTAACTTCATACGTCGTGCCTTTCGGTAGTGGATTTTCTGGATCAGGTGCCACTACGGTGAAGACAAAGGCGGGGCCATAATGCTCGGCATCAGGTCCTGCACTGATTTCATGCCTACCCAGCGACAATGCGGGTTGAGGTTTGAACGACCAGAAGCCAGACGCTTCAGCGGTTGTTTCACCGATCTTCACGCCATTATCGAAGATATGGACCAGCGCATAGCGCGATGCCTGCCCTGAAAAACGCGGAGTTGCGTCATCACTCTCGCCGTTCTGTGGAATACGTCCTGATATCAGCTCGCTATCGTAGGCATTGCTGACTTCGTAAATGATCTGGATCGGTAATGGGTTTTCTGGATCTGGCGCAACCACGGTGAAGCTAAAGGCTGGGCCTTGATGTTCAACATCGGGTCCTGCAGTGATGTCATGTTTACCCAGCGTTAACGCAATTTCTGGTTCGAACGTCCATATGCCAGACACATCAGCGCGTACTTCACCGATCTTATTACCATTATCAAAGATCTGGACCATGGCATAGCGTGTAGCCTGGCCGTAAAGGCGCGGGGTTGCGTCATCTGTCTCGCCATTAGCAAGAACGTGGCCCCGCTCCAGTACGTCATCGCTCGCCCTGATAACGGTGTAAGTCACCTCTGGCTCAACCGGCGGTTCAACGACAGTAGGTTCGGTGATGTCGAAGGTGTACGTCTCGCTGGTATTACCTTCTTCAGCGACGGCCACGATGTGATGTGGGCCGATACTCAGCGGCTCGGTAAAGGTAAAGGTCCAGCTGCCGTCGGCTAAGGTCCTGGTTTCACCGATGAATTTGTCATTTTCATACAGTTTGATCACCACATTTTTTGGGCCGCCGCCGCGCAGATCGGGCGTGGTATCGGCGGTTGAATTCCAGCTCGACTCCTCACCGGAGTTGGCATAAACAGCATTCGCACTCACCGGTACTTTCACCACCAGCACAAACGTATCGCTATCCTGACCATTGTCGGCTTTCGCCACAAAGTTATGTGAACCTTGTCCCAGATAGTCATGAACGATGAATGACCAGGTGCCAAGATTGGATGTTCTCGCCACCCCGATTTTTACATCATTGTCATAAATGGTAATCAGGCTGTTAGGCTCAGCGAAGCCGGCAAGCGCTGGCTTGTCATCCTGAATAACATCATGCTCTTTCAGATAGCCGGTTTTGTTTCCAACCTTGGCAAAACCGTAATCAATTTTGGTTTCACGCACAGGCTGAGGTTCTGGCTCAGGCTCAGGCTCAGGTTCTGGCTCTGGTTCCGGCTCTGGTTCCGGCTCAGGCTCAGGTTCTGGCTCTGGCTCGGGTTCTGGTTCAGGTTCTGGCTCAGGCTCTGGTTCAGGCTGAGGTTCCACTGGTGCATCGATATACAGCGTAAATGGATTACTTTCGCTGCCGTCTTCACTTTTCACCGTGATGATATGCTCGCCGCCGCCCAGTTCCTGCTCGAAGTTCCAGCGTCCGCCCCAGCTTGATAAGACCGAGCCGATCTCAACCCCGTTATCGAAAATAAAGATCAGCGTATTTGGCTTCGCGGTACCGTTAAAGTGTGGTGCCGTGTCTTTGACGGTGTCATTGTTGCCGACTTCACGGTCATAGCCGAAGCTGTCATCAAATGCGCGATCGATGGTGACATCTGGCGTCTTCACCGGTGCGGTGATGTAAATCGTAAACGGATCGCTTACGCTGCCGTCTTCGGTTTTCACCGTGATGATGTGTTTGCCCGCGCCGAGTTCCTGCTCGAAGTTCCAGCGTCCGCCCCAGCTCGATACCACTGAGCCGATAGGAACCCCGTTATCGAACACAGTGATTACCGTATTCGGTGCCGCTTTGCCGTTAAAGTGCGGCGCGGTGTCACTGACGGTGGCGTTGTCGCCCACTTCGCGGTCATAACCGACGCTATCATCGAATGCGCGATCGATAGTGACGGGCGTCGCGGCGACGGTGAAATCATAGGCTTCACTCTCGCTGCCTTCGCCTGCCTTGAAGGTGATGCTGTGCGCGCCGCCTTTCAGCTCGGCGGTGTAGCTCCAGTAGCCCCAGGCATTAGACACCGCGGTACCAATAGGCTGACCGTGGTCATACACGGTGATTTTCGCATTCGGTCCCGCTTGCCCGCTAAAGCTTGGCGACGTGTCATTGATGGTGGCGTGGCGAGCAAAGTTTTGGCTGTAGCCTAACGAGTCGTCGTAAGCATCATCAACGGTGATCGGCTGGCTATCCGGCGTCACCACCGTGAAGTCAAACGGATCGGTTTGGTTATCTTCGCCTGACTTGAAGACGATCTTGTGCGCGCCGCTGTTCAGGAGAGCGGTATAAGACCAGTATCCGGTGTGATCGGGTGTAATGACGCCAATCGGCTGACCGTTGTCATATACAGTGATTTTCTTACCCGGCTCGGCGTGACCCACAAAACGCGGCGTTGAGTCGTTGATGGTGGTGTTGCGTTCAAAATCACGTTGGTAACCCTGCGAGTCGTCATACGCGTGGGTGATGGTAATCGGCATCACTTCCACGGTGAAATTAAACGCATCACTCTCGCTGCCTTCGCCGGCTTTAAAGGTGAAGCTATGCGCACCTGCCTTCAGCTCAGGTGTGAACACCCACTTACCGTTGTGATCGGACATGGTGAAGCCGATAGGCTGACCGTTGTCATATACATTGATTCTGAGATTCGCGCCTGATGTGCCGTTAAAGCGCGGCGTGGTGTCATTGGTGATGCCGTTCTCCGTCACCAGCTGCCAGACAGAATGCGCGTTGTCATACACCTCGTCCACGATGATCGGCTGGCTTTCAGCTAATACGATGGTGAAGCTAAACACCTTGCTCGCGTTACCCTGAGCATCCTTAAAGCTGATGTTATGCAGACCGCTGCCCAGTTCCGGCGTGTAGATCCACTCGCCGCGGGCGTTGGAAGTCATGCTGCCGATCGGCTCGCCGTTATCATACACGGTGATCAGCACATTCGGGCTGGCCTTGCCGTTAAAGCGCGGCGTGGTGTCGTTGGTGGTGCCGTTCTCCGCAATGCGCTCCCACACATAATTACTGCTCTGATATACCTCTTCGATGGTGATTTGCGCATCGATGGTGAAGCTGAACACCTTGCTCTGGTTGCCCTGCGCGTCTTTGAAGCTGATGTGGTGCTCACCGCCGCCCAGCTCCGGCGTGAAGACCCACTCGCCGCGAGCGTTAGAGGTGGTGCTGCCGATCGGCTGACCGTTGTCATACACGGTGACCAGCACATTCGGGCTGGCCTTGCCGTTAAAGCGCGGCGTGGTGTCGTTGGTGCTGCCGTTCTCACTGATGCGCTCCCAGACATAATTGGTGTCCTGGTTTACCGCTTCGATAGTGATGTTCGCGTCGATGGTGAAGCTGAACACCTTGCTGCCGTTGCCCTGCGCATCCTTAAAGCTGATGTTGTGCAAACCGCCGCTCAGCTCTGGCGTGAAGACCCATTCGCCACGGGCGTTAGAGGTGGTGCTGCCGATTGGCTCACCGTTGTCATACACGGTGATCAGCACATTCGGGCTGGCCTTGCCGTTAAAGCGCGGCGTGGTATCGATAGTGGTGCCGTTCTCAGCAATAGATTCCCAGACATAATTGATGTTCTGGTTCACTTCTTCGATGGTGATTTGCGCATCGATGGTAAAGCTGAACACCTTGCTCTCGTTGCCCTTAGCATCTTTAAAGCTGATGTTGTGCATGCCGCCGCTCAGTTCCGGCGTGAACACCCATTCGCCACGCGCGTTAGCGGTGGTGACGCCGATGGGCTTACCGTTGTCATACACGGTGATCTGCACATTCGGGCTCGACTTGCCGTTAAAGCGCGGCGTGGTGTCGTTGGTGGTGCCGTTCTCGGTAATCAGCTCCCAGACATAATTGGTGTTCTGGTTGACCGCTTCGATGGTGATATTCGCGTCGATGGTGAAGCTGAATACCTTGCTCTCGCTGCCTTCGCCGGCTTTGAAGCTGATGTGGTGCTCGCCGCCGTCCAGTTCCGGTGTGAACACCCACTCGCCGCGCGCATTAGAGGTGGTGACGCCGATCGGCTCACCGTTGTCATACACGGTGATCTGCACATTGGCGCCCGCTTTGCCATTAAAGCGCGGCGTGGTGTCGATGGTAGTGCCGTTCTCAGCAATGCGCTCCCAGACATAATTAGTGTTCTGGTTCACCTGTTCAATGGTGATCAGCTGGGTTTCCGGGCCTTCAATCACCGGATCTACTGGCTCAACAATCACCGGCTCTTCCGGTTCTGCGCTGCCGATGATTTCGAAATTAAACGGTTTGGTGGTATTGCCGTTGCCAGCGTCAAAGGTGAGGGAGTATTCGCCCAGGCCCAGCGTCGGGAAGAACTCCCAGATACCCTGGTCGTCAGAGGTGATGGTGGCTATTGGTTTGCCATGATCGTAGACGGTGATAGTGATATTTGGATCGGCAAGGCCCACAAAGCGCGGGGTGGTATCCTCGATTTCATCGCCGGGCACAAGGGGGATGCTTTTCTCATCCCTATCAAAGGCCTGCCCCTTCAACTCAATAATCTGCGAATCTCTAGCCAGTACGACATAATCGAACGAATCACTTGAGGTCTCTGAGCTGAAAACCAGGTGGCGCGGTCCAATCTCTAAAGGCGGATTGGGGGTGAAATGCCAGTTGCCCTCAATATTCGCGACCGCCTGGCCAATTTGTTTATCACCATCGAAAATGGTAATTAAGGTGCCGGGATCGGCGGTGCCGACAAAACGTGGCGCGGCGTTTTTATAGATGCCGTCAGGTAAAATCTGTCCTCCTTTTTCATCGTCAGCCACATACCAGATGGAAACAGGTTTGGTTTCAGCCGTTGAGGCGTTGATAATGACAGTCTGTTCTGCTGCTGGTGACGGTGCTGCATGCGCGCTGACATGGGCCGGCGCAGCGCTTAAAACGGAAACCGTTGCGTTCTCGTGACTGGAACGATGCACGCTATTTTTTTTGGATTCTTCCATGGTGTTCATTCTCAAATACTCAGCTACATCCTATACGCAGCTAACGGCGCCATAATAAGGGCCGCGAAAAAAGTATTTATGAGACGTGGCTCAAAGCCACTTTGCATCGCCTTTATTATTTGACGTTAAATTAATTAACATTAAAAACAATCAGTTGCGTATGATTCGGAGAGTTAAACTTTTCGTTAATATTTCACTGCGCACACGCTGTCTTGATGGCGGTGGATTGCCCCCCTCACAACGCCAAATGAATCGCCTGTTCGTCACCTTCCTGCTGCGCGGGCTGCGCACAGCAAATCAGCACTTCATCTTCTGCCACGCGGGCGCTGGGCGGCGCTTTATAGGTCACTGCGCCCTGCAACAGTTTGGTTTTACAGCTGCCGCAGTGTCCGGCACGGCAGCTGTAGGCCGGGCTCAGGCCGCGCGCTTCGGCCAGCTCCAGCAGTGAACCGGCTTGCGGCGTCCAGCGCGCTTCCTTCATCGAGTCCATAAACTTCACCGGTACCGATTCAGTCGCCACCGGCGGCAGCGGCTGTGCTTCTGCAACGCCATCGCGGCTACGCTGCAACGATGACGGCCCAAAAGCTTCGGCGTGAATGCGGCGATCGGCAATGTTGTAGGCGCGCAGCCCGTCGTACAGCGCCTGCGTGAATTGCGGCGGCCCGCACAGATAGAAGTCGTAGTCATTGAACGGCAGCAGCTGCGACAGCAGCGCCATATCGATGCGTCCGGCGACGTCGTAATCCAGATCCTGCTGCGCATCTGCCGTTTGGCTCAGCACGCGCACCAGCTTGAGCGCGCCCTGCGCCTGCGCCAGCAGCCGATCGATTTCGCGCACGAAAGGGCGCTCGGCTTTGCTGCGCGCCGACTGCAGCAGAAACGTCGGCCGCATCCGCTGTTTGCGCTGCCCCTCAAACACCAGATGGCGCAGCATCGCCAGCATTGGCGTAATCCCCACGCCCGCAGCAAGCAGCACCGCCGGACGCGTTTCGCTGGTATCAATAGTGAAATCACCCGCTGGTGCGCGCGTTTCCACTATGTCGCCAACCGCAAGCTGCTGGTGCAGATAGCTCGACACCGCACCCTCACGCTTAACGCTGATGCGATAAAAACCGTCGGCGGGCGCGACTGATAAGGTATAGGCGCGCATTAGCGGCTTGTCAGCGCCCGGCGGCTGGACGCGAATCGGCAGATGTTGGCCGGCCAGATGCGGCAGCAAACCGGCACCATCAGCCGGCATTAAATGAAACGAGCGGATGGTGGCGCTCTCATCGACAATTTTCGTCACCCGGAACGGCCGCCAGCGCGTTGCCAGCTCCGCCGCACGCAAACGCTCGGCGGCAGTTTGCCAGTCACCGGTCATCAGTGAAGCGGGCGCGCTGCCATCGGCTGGCGTTTGCCAGCGCAGGGCGAGGGCGGCACGACGGCGCACGATGCGGCGCGCGCGAAACGTCCACAGCCGCTCAGCCCCCTGAAAAGCGGCGATCTCCGGCGAGTCGAGTATCACCGCCGCTTCGCCGCTCATCTGCAGCGTGTCGCCGCTGGCGTAATCAATAAACAGCAATCCTGCCTGGCCATTCTGATGGATATTGCCGAGCGTGGAGAAGAACAGGTTGCCGTTGAAATCGGGAATGGTCAGCAGGCCATCATCGCCGACGCGCACGAAGCCGGGCTTGCCGCCACGATGCGAGGCATCCACCTGGCGATGCGGTTGATCGTTGTAGGTCGCCACGTAAAAGGTATCCGCTGCGGCGATGCTGGCGCGCGCCTCATCATCCAGCGCGTTGAGCGTTTCCACGGCGCCGTGATAAGGCGCGGCGGGATCGCGTGCAAACTGAAAATCACGCAGCTGAATATAGCGCGGACAGTTGCCAAAACTCTGCTCTACCTGCACGCGAAAACCGCCGCCAATCGCCTGCAGCACGCCATTCATGCGGTTACGCCGCCGCGTGTGCAGCTCAATACCGAGCAGCCCGATCGGCGCTGCATCCTGCATGCCGGCCGCCGCCGGATCGCTGGCATCGGCGTGCACGGCGATATCCAGCGTGGTGGCGTTGGGCGAGAAGATAAAACCGGGCTGGCCTTCCAGCAGCGTGGCCCAGGCATCGCCGTGCGCATCCACGCTGCCCGCGATAATAAACGGCAGCTGCGCGTAGAAATCACGATGCTGATCGGGCATGTGATCGCGCACCACCCGCTGGCCCACTTCCGCCATGCGATCCGCCACGCCCGCCTGCTGCTGCAGCGCAATTTCACCCGCATGCCACACTGACAGTTTCTCGCCCATGATCGTCTCCTAAGCCTGGCTGCGCAGGCCCGCAGCGGTTTGCGGGAAGGGCACAAAGCCCGGTAGCGCTTCAATGCGGCGCAGTAAAGCGTTCACCGCCGGGTAGCCTGAGAGATCGACGTTGCCTTCCGGCGCACCGGCAATGTAGCTGTACTGCGCGATGTCGGCGATGGTCGGACCATCGCCCACCAGCCATTCACGCCCTTCAAGGTGCTGCTCAATGCGTGACAGCACCAGATGGGCGCGGGCGATGACTTCTTCTGGATTGAATGGCCGACCAAACACGGTAATTAAGCGTGCCGCCGCCGGGCCAAAGGCGATATCACCGGCCGCCACGGTAAGCCAGCGCTGCACCGCCGCCGCACCGCGCGCATCTTCCGGCAGCCACTCGCTGCGCCCGGTTTTCTTCGCCAGATAGACCAGAATGGCGTTGGAGTCGGCAATATACACGCCGTCATCTTCCAGCACCGGCACCTGGCCGAACGGGTTCATGGCGAGGAACGCGGGCGTGTGGTGCTCGCCCGCTTTGAGATCGACATCCACAACTTCATGCGGCACATCCAGCAGCGACAGGAACAGACGAGCGCGGTGCGCATGACCAGAGAGGGGGAAGTGATAGAGTTTCATGATGCGATTCCTTAGGTGATGCTCGGGATGATCCCGAGCCTGACCATAAGGTTCGCACAGACAATTGCGGGGCAGAATAGCCGGATTAGCGAAGTCATTGTTGCGAAAAATGGAAGAGTCTCGACGGTTTGATGAGCGCTATTTCTTGGCCTCAACGCCCGGCGTGGCGTCACGAATTAAATACTGCTCTGTTACCTGCGGCAGATGCGTCAAGGTCCAATCCGCCATCGCGATTTCCTGGTCGCGAATACGGTTAAAGATCTCGGCACTTTGGTGATCGTTAAGATGCTGCGCCGCCGCAATCAGCGAGGTGTAGCTGGCGATCTCAAGGTGTTCAAACACGTTGCCGCTGATGGCGCCTTTCACCACTTCATCTTCCACCATGACACCGCCGATGGACTGGCCGAAGGCCGAGATTTTGCCGGCGATATCTTTCAATACCGATTGTGAAGTGGAGTAGCGGTCAATAACGCTCTGTACTAATACCTGGTGTTCACGGGTTTCAACCAGATGTTGTTCGATACGTAATTTAAGATCCGGATAGTGTTCAAGGCGCGACGCCATTTTTTCCAGCATCTTTTCGGCCTGTTTTTCCATCGCATGGGCATCTCTCACCCAATCGAGAAAGTGTGCTTCGCTGTTATTACTCATCGTATGGCTCCTTACTTAAAATAAAGGGAGCTGCAGCTAACGCGGATATTTATCGCTAGCCGCAGTGACATTACTCAGGGGATTTATCCACGACGCGACGGCTTTTTTTACCGCCTTTTCGTCCCGCTTCTATCGCGCGCTCGGGATTATTTCGGAAATTACCGCCGCTAAGCTGGCCGCCTTTTTTACCCGCCTCGCGGGCTCTTTCGGGGTCCATAGCAAAATTGCCAGAACCGCCACGTGGTGTTGTCATAATCAATGCCTCAAATAAGTTAGATAACTATTATTTCAGTTACCACTTAAGGCTAGTCGTTAAAGCCTAACGCACAAGGTAGGCTAATTAGGAGTTATCTTATTAGTGTTGAAAAGGCTCGCTTATTTCTCGTTATTTAATTTATTATTTTGTCGGAATGATAAATATATTCCCCTGGCTTAATTATGCGTAACATAATTACCCGTATCGCTTATATTTAATTTAATTTTCAAGCTGATGAAATTAAACACCATTAAGGTTATTTTTTTACTATACGGAGAGATGATTACTATTTGGATTATTAGCCCTTCTCTTCAAAGGGCTATGAACCATTTATTTACTTATACTGGGCAACTTTATTTCACCAGCACCTGTGCACCGGCATTTTTCTCCAGTCGACACACATCAACTAGCGAAAGCAGCACTAATAACGCGACGCCGGCGAAAGCGATGTGAATGTCGCTTTGCGCAATGGCCGTATGATCGTGCCACAGCATGGCGCCGCGCAGGAACAGCGCGGCCAACGCGATACCCGCGCTCATGCTGAACTGGAAGAAGATGCTGAATACCACCGACGCATCGCTCATTTTGGCCTGCGGCACATCGGCGAAGCCGAGGCTGTTGTAGCAGCTGAACTGTAGCGAACGCGACAGCCCGCCAATAAACAGAATCGCCGCAATTGCGAAATAGCCGAGTGACGGATTGAGCAGCAGGCAGCCCAGCATCGCCGCCAGACTGATGACGCCGTTAACCATCAGCACCCGACGAAAACCCCAGCGCTTCATCAGCCAGGTGGTCGCCGGCTTCATCGCCAGATTACCGGCAAACACCCACAGCACCATCGCGCCCGCCTGCGCCGCGCTCCAGCCAAAACCGAGCTGGAACAGCAGCGGCAGCAAAAACGGCACAGCATTGATGGAGGCGCGGAAGAACGATCCGCCCATCACCGCGTTGCGGAAAGTGGCAATTTTCAGCGCGCTAAAGGGCAGCAGCGGCTGCGCATGGCGGAAGCTGTGACGATAAGCCAGCCAGCTGCTCAGCACGCCGAGCAGCAGCAGCGGCACGCCGAGGTTGAGATGCATCTGCCCCAGCGCTTCCAGCGCGATAATCAGTGAGGTGCAGGCGGTGGCGGTCAGCACGAAGCCCTGCACATCAAAGCGGCGCGGTTGCTCGGTTTTGAACTGCGGCACCAGATAGCCGGTCGCGATCAGCGCGAGGATGCCGAGCGGAATGTTGAGCCAGAAAATCCACGGCCAGTGACCATACGTGACAATCAGTCCGCCAAGCGGCGGGCCGAGCACCGGCGCAATCAGCCCCGGCCAGGTGATAAACGCGATGGTTTTCACCATCTCTTTTTTCTCGGTAACGCGCAGCACCACCATGCGCCCGACCGGCACCATCATCGCACCACCAATGCCTTGCAGAATGCGGCTGAGCGTGAACATCGCCAGCGTGTCGCTCAGGCCACATAGAATGGAAGCGAGCGTAAAAATCAGAATGGCGCTGGCAAACACCGTACGTGCGCCGAAGCGCTCCGCCAACCAGCCGCTCATCGGGATGAAAACTGCCACCGCCAGTAAGTACGCACTCACACCCACGTTGAGCGCCACCGGGCTTGCAGCGAAATCACGCGCCATCTGTGGAATGGCGGTGGTGATCACCGTGGCATCCAGGTTTTCCATAAAGAAGGTCACGGCGACCAGCAAAGCTAACATCATGGTGCGATTCACGTTCGGACGGGCTTCTCTGCCTGAGTGCGTCATGCGGGATCCTGCAAAAAACAACGGTAGGCAGAGACTGTTAATGAAAAATGCTTAGGGTGCAAATCAAATCACAGCATGCACCCGTCGTAGCGGCGCCATTCATTGCGCGATAAATCGCGCCGCTACGGAGGGTGCGATGGTTGGACCCGCACTGGGCAAATCAGATGGCTTCTGCCACGCTGGCTTTGGACGTAATAAACTGCACTACCGCACGCGTCACCTCGGCGGTGTTGGCCGTGCCGCCGACATCCGGGGTCAAAATGCCTTTGGCGCAGACAAACTCGATGCCTTGCATAATCAGCGCCGCCGCGTCGCGCTCGCCGAGATGCTCCAGCATCTGCACTGCGGTCCAGAAGGTGGCGATCGGGTTGGCAATGCCTTTGCCGGTGATATCAAACGCTGAGCCGTGAATCGGTTCGAACATCGATGGGAAGCGACGCTCGGGATCGATATTGGCGGTCGGCGCCACGCCGAGACTGCCCGCCAGCGCGCCAGCCAGATCCGACAAAATATCGGCGTGCAGGTTGGTGGCCACGATGGTGTCGAGGCTTTGTGGATGCAGCGTCATGCGGTGCGTCATGGCATCAACCAGCATTTTGTCCCACTGCACGTCCGGGAACTCCAGCGCCACTTCGGCGGCAATCTCATCCCACATCACCATGCCGTGACGCTGGGCGTTGGATTTGGTCACCACGGTGAGCAGTTTACGCGGGCGCGACTGCGCCAGTTTAAAGGCATAACGCATGATGCGCGTTACGCCGACGCGGGTGAAAATCGCCACCTCGGTGCCGACCTCTTCCGGCAACCCGCGGTGCGCGCGCCCGCCGTTGCCGGAATATTCGCCCTCTGAGTTCTCCCGCACGATGACCCAATCAAGATCGCCAGGACCGCGATTGCGTAGCGGTGACGTCACACCTGGCAGGATTTTGGTGGGGCGCACGTTGGCGTACTGGTCAAAGCCCTGACAGATCGGCAGACGCAAACCCCACAGCGTGATGTGATCCGGCACGTCTGGTGCGCCAACTGCTCCGAAGTAAATCGCATCGAACTTCTTCAGCGTTTGCAGGCCCTCTTCCGGCATCATCACGCCGTGTTGTTTGTAGTAATCCGAACCCCAATCAAAGGTCTCGACATCGAACTTCAGCTGCGGATCCTGGCGCGTCAGCGCGTGCAAGACTTCCACACCGGCAGAGATCACTTCCGGGCCAATACCGTCTGCGGGAATTGCGGCAATCGAATAGTTACGCATGTTGTTTCTCCAGATTAATGAGTATGAGGATGAGGAAGCTCGGCCGTTTGCGGCTTATTGCCGCTGGTAGAGAGCAGCAGAACCACGATGGCGGAGATCGCCAGCAGTCCCGCCACGAAATAGAGGCCCCAGCTGTAGCTGCCGGTTTGCTGGCGAATCACGCCAATCATCATCGGGCCGACAAAACCGCCGAGGTTGCCAATCGAGTTGATGGTGGCGATGCCCGCCGCCGCCGCTGGACCGCTGAGGAACAGCGTTGGCATGCTCCACAGCGGCGGTTTGGCGGCGCTGATGCCGACGGTCACCAGCGTCAGGGCGATAATCACCGTAAACAGCGTGCTGACGTTGCCGGCATAAATCAGTCCGGCCGCCGCCAGTAAACAAGCGCCGATCACGTGCCAGCTGCGCTCTTTGGTGCGATCCGAATGGCGTGCCCACAGGATCATGCCGATCACGCCGATTACCGCCGGGAAGGCGTTGAGGAAACCGATCTGCATTGAGGATGCGCCAAAGCTGCGGATGATTTGCGGCGACCAGATGCCCAGCGTGTACAAGCCCGCTGAGGTGCCGAAATAGACCAGCGCCAGCGCTAAAACGCGCTTATCGGCCAGTCCGCGCCATGCGCTGCTGTGGCTTTGACTGGCGGCGCGCGCCTGTTCTTCCGCCCGCATAGTGTTTTCCAGCCAGGCGCGCTCCTCATCGTTCAGCCACTTCGCTTTTGCCGGACGATCGGTGAGGTAGAACAGCACCACAATGCCGAACAGCAGCGCCGGAATGGCTTCCAGCACAAACATCCATTGCCAGCCGGCGTAGCCCAGCAGGCCGTGCATCTCCAGCAGCGCAGCAGAGATTGGCGAACCGAGCGCCGTTGAAAGCGGTGCGGCAGCCATAAAGATGGCGGTGACCTGCGCGCGTTTCGCCGCCGGGAACCAGTAGCTGAGATAGAGAATGATGCCGGGGAAAAAGCCGGCTTCAGCCACGCCGAGCAGGAAGCGCAGCACATAGAAGCTGGTGGTGCCCTGCACGAAGGCCATGCAGCCGGAGACTAATCCCCAGGTGATCATCACGCGGGCGATCCAGATGCGTGCGCCAACTTTATGCAGAATTAAATTCGACGGTACTTCAAACAGGAAATAACCGAGGAAGAAAATTCCGGCGCCAAAACCAAATACCGTGGGCGAGAAACCTAAATCCTGATTCATGGTTAATGCAGCAAAACCAATATTGACACGATCGAGAAAGGCGATGAAGTAGAGCAGCATGATGAAGGGCACAATGCGTAACGTCACTTTACGCATCACCCTTTTTTCGAGGTGAGAGTTCATATTAAAGTGCTCCAGATTGTGTAGGGGTAGTATTATTTTTTTGTCTTCGCGTTCAGTATGCAGTTTTGCTTTGGCGGATCATCAGGCGGGGATTATATAAAGTATTTGCATAATCAACGGGCGAGGGAAATGTGGATATAAATCAATTGCGTTGTTTTGTCGCCGTGGGTAAAGAACTCCATTTTGGGCGCGCTGCCCAAAGAATGGAAATGATGCCTGCGTCACTTTCTCGCTTCATCCGTTTACTGGAAGAAGACCTTGGCGTGCGCTTGTTAAATCGTTCGACGCGGAATGTTTCATTAACCGCCGAAGGTGCAATATTTTTTGATGAGGCCAGCAAATTAATCGATCAATTTGATGCGCTGGCGCAGCGATTTAAAGTGGGATTAAAAGATGAACGTCGGACATTACGCATTGGCGCCATCGATAGCGCCGCACGCGGATTAGTTCCGGCTTTACTCAACTTATTTGTGCCGCTGCATCCGCACAGTGATATTCATATTATTGAAGACAAAACCATTAATTTAATCCCGAAATTAAAATCGGGCTGGCTGGATATGATTTTTATTCGCGAACCGCAAAGTATCGATGCGTCTTTAGCGGTGCGCTTTATTACCCGTGAAAGCTGCGTGCTGGCGGTGCCAATTCAGCATGCGCTGGCGCAGCGCGAACGGGTGGCGGTGGCTGATTTTCAGCATGAAGCGATGATTATTCCCGATCGCCGCACGCGCCCGCACAGCCACGATCTGACGATGAGTTTGTTCAAACTGGCGGGATTTACGCCGCACATCGCGCAGTTCGCCGAAGAGAAACAAACCATTTTGAGTTTGGTGTCGGCCGGTTTGGGATTGGCCGTGGTGCCCGCGTCGTACCGCACGATGAATAGCGACAGCGTGCGCTATATTGCGCTGGTTTTACCGGAACAGATTAAAGGTTTGCCGCTGAGCATTGCCTGGCAGAAGGGCAACGAAGACGCATTTTTACTCGAGATGCTGCGGCTGCTACATGAGAATGAATGTGAGTTGACGGAGAAGTTGTGATTTCCCTCACCCTAACCCTCTCCCAGAAGGAGAGGGAATGATTAGGTGGGAGAAAATGCTGAATTCCGCAGAGGACGGTTCCCTCTCCCGCCTGCGGGAGAGGGCTAGGGTGAGGGACAAAGCGCACTGTCCACCCAGTGGCTAATTCCCGCGACTCTCTCTATGATGAAAACTTTCCCGCGCCAATGTCGGGAGTGATCAATGAGTTAGGGAAAAATCGCGCGATGACCATTTTAAACGACCTGGATTTGCGGCAGCTGGAAGCTTTCTCGGCGGTGATCTCTGCCGGGAGCGTCACGGCGGCGGCGAAGGCGCTCAATCGCTCGCAGCCGGCGGTATCGCGCTTGATTCAGGAACTGGAACAGTCGCTCGGTTATCCGCTGTTTATCCGCAACGGCCCGCGCATTCATCCCTCGGAAGAGGCGTTGCAGCTGCATCAATACGTGCAGAAAGCGCTGCTCTCGTTGCAGCAAATCCGCCTGCGCGCGCAGGAGATCGCTCACCAACAGCATCGTCCGCTGAGTATTGCCGCCACGCCCGCGCTGGCGGCGGGGTTGCTGCCGCAGGCGCTGGCCGCACTTAATTTGCAGAACAAAGTGCAGATCATCAGTGAATCCGCGGTCAATACCGCGCATGCAGTGATCACCGCGGAGGCCGATCTCGGTTTGTGCAGCTTGCCGCTGGAGCATCATGCGGTGGAGCTGCACTGGATTGGGCAGTCGCAGTGCGTCGTGGCGCTGCCGGAGAACGATGAGCTGGCGGCGCAAACGCGGCTGTCGCTCAGCAGCCTGGCGGGACGCCGTTTGATTGCGCCGTGGAGCCCGCAGCGTCTACGCGGGCGCTATGAAAAAGCGCTGAAAAAGGTCAAAACGCCGCTGCATGAAACCATCGAGACTAACTCCTCCGCCAATATTCTCGGCTGCGTGCGCGCCGGATTGGGCGTAGCGATTCTTGAGCCGGTGACCGGTTGGGGCATGCCGCTGGCCGGTGTGGCGATTCGTCCATTGGAGGAGGATATTCCGTACTACTTTGGCGTGATCACGCCGCAAGGGCGACAAATATCCACCGCTGCACAGGCCTTGGTGGAGGCCTTAGCCGACGCTGCGGCTCATCTGCTACCGGGCTTTGAACGCCTGCCTGCCAGCGAGCATCCGCGCATTATGCGCCTGATTAATCAGGATTAAACCTCTCACCCAAATCATATTTTGTAGCGGCGCAATTTATTGCGCGATAAATCGCGCCGCTACGGAAGGTGCGTGATTTAGGTCATTAGCCAGCGTATGAAAAATCTCCTCTTAAGGCCTTATAACATTTTCGGCATAAGATATAAGAAATCCATTGGTCAAAAGCTGAGCGAGATTGTTGACTCCGTTTTAGGGCAAGAGGATTATGCGAAACCTTAGCTCTTACTATGTGATTTGGTGATTAATACCCACTAACTATGTGTTATCAGGATAATGAGAATGCATAGTCACCAACGCACTTTAGTGGTTTCGCCCGTTTGCTGGCCGCCGCTTATTTCAGGGAAAACGTGTATGACTTATGCCGCCGATGGCCTTGCCGCGCTGGAAGCACAGTTGCAGCAGGATCTGGAATATCTTGAACTGCCCGCGAAATCCTGGGTGCCAGCGCGCACCCAGGATGGCGCACCGGTGCGTGATGTGGTGGTGATCGGTGCAGGCATGTGTGGCCTGGCGGCGCTGGCTAAACTGCAGCTTACCGGCATCAGCAACGTGGTGGCCTATGACGCCGCGCCCGCCGGGCTGGAAGGTCCGTGGGTGACCTTTGCGCGCATGGAAACGTTGCGTTCACCGAAGTCACTGCATGGCCCGGCGCTCGGCATGGCGCAGCTGACGTTCCGCGCGTGGTTCACTGCGCAGTGGGGCAAAGAAGCCTGGCAGGAGCTGGATAAAATTCCCAAAGCGCAGTGGATGGATTATCTGATTTGGTATCGCAAGGTGCTGAATCTGCCGGTGCGCAACAATGTGCGCGTCACCAATATTACCTTCGAAGGTGAGTTAATCGCGCTCGATCTCAGCGGTGCCGAAACCGGCCGGGTTTACACCCGCCGTTTGGTGCTGGCTACCGGACGCTCTGGCCTTGGCGGTTTTGCCGTGCCGGACTTCCTGCAGGGTATCGAGCGTACATTCTGGGCGCACTCTGCTGACGACATTGATTTCGCTGCTTTGCAGGGCAAACGCATTGCGGTGATTGGCGCTGGTGCATCGTCGATGGATAACGCCGCCACCGCGCTGGAAAACGGCGCGGCTGCCGTGGATCTGCTGATTCGCCGCCCACAGATGCCACGCATCAACAAAATGACCGGCATTGGCAGCCTGGGCGTGGTGCACGGGATGCATCAACTGCCGGACGCATGGAAATGGAAGTTTGTGGATTACACCGCGACCACGCAAACGCCGCCGCCGCGTTCTTCGACACTGCGCGTTTCACGTCATGCTAATGCCCGCTTCTTCCTCAACTGCGGCATCAAAGCGGTAAAACAGCAGTCCGATGAGTTGCTGATCGAAACCACTCAGGGCCCGCTGCGCTACGACTTTTTGATTGCCGCGACCGGCTTTAGCAACGATTTCCACGGACGCCCAGAGTTTGCCGCCATCGCACCGCATATCCGCAGCTGGCGCGACGGGCGTTACCAGCCAGAAATGGGCGCGCCGCGCGCCAATCTGCTTGAAGCGCCGGATCTCGGTCCCGCCTTTGAGTTCCGCGAATTGACGCCAGGCGCGTGTCCCGGAC
The DNA here is from genome assembly GCF_000282675.1 of Pantoea sp. GM01. Taxonomy (NCBI): domain Bacteria; kingdom Pseudomonadati; phylum Pseudomonadota; class Gammaproteobacteria; order Enterobacterales; family Erwiniaceae; genus Pantoea; species Pantoea sp. GM01. The sequence goes on from NZ_AKIU01000087.1 coordinate 17,972, forward strand.
TGGCGCATATTCACTGCTTCAACGATGCCGCCATGCTGACGCACGGCAAAGTCTCCGGCGATATTCCGGCGGTGAGCGCCGGTGCCGATCGTCTGGTGCGCGGCATCAGCGCGTCGCTGTTTGCCGAAGACGTCGAGCAGCATTACGCCAACTTACAGGCTTTTGACACCCCTGAATTGCAGGGCGATGAATGGGTGGATTCCACGCCCTTACTCAACCAGGAGAACGCGCAGTGAGTGACGCAATTGATCGCGCAGTCGGCTTAAACGCTGAAGATGCGCTGTACGGTACGCGCCGCCTGCGCCCGGAATTTGTAGATGGCGCAGAACAGTGCCGTGTATCGGTGCTGGCACCTAATGATGATCAGGGCTTAGCGCCGGATGTGCGTTTTGCGCTGGCGCAGCGCATGGCGAAGCTGAATGGCGATGCCGAGCTGCAACGCGATTACCAGGCGCAACTGGCGGCGTTGCAGCCATCAGACGCGCTGCTGGCGCTGGCGGCCGGTGCCAGCGATCTTGCCGAACCGCTGGCGACTATCGCGCGGCATGCCGATCTCGTCACGCAGCAGCCAATGAACGCCACCGAGCAGCACATTCGCCTGCTGGAACAGGCAGGATTGAGCAATCCGCAGATTGTGGCGCTCTCTGAACTGATCGCTTTTGTTAACTTCCAGACGCGCGTTGCGGCCGGATTACGTTTGTTGAGGTCTGCATGATTCCGTCGGTTAATCTCAAGCCGCTGCACTGGCACCCTTATATCGCGCCGGTCGAAGTGGCAGATGCCACGCCCGCGCAGCTCGATGCGATGAAAGTGACGCCATCGAACAAGAAGATCTCCGAGTATGTGCGCACGCTGGCGCACGATCCCGACAGCTACGTAGCGCGCACCGTGCTGTTTAACGCCATTATGTATGTTGAGGGCGGGCTGGATCGTGCGGATCGTGAACTCGGCGCGCTGGGCGCGTCGATCGTCAACGGCTGCAAATATTGCGCGGTGGTGCACGCACGCCGCCATGCGCAGCTGGCAGAAAGTGATGCGGTAGTCAGTGCGATTTACTTCGATCGTGCCGATGTGCTCGGCGAGCGTGATGCGGCGATCTACCGTTTTGCCCGTCGTCTTTCCGTCACGCCGTCAGAGGCCAGCGCCGAGGATATGGCGGCACTGCGCGCGGTCGGCATGAACGATCAGGAGATTATCGATCTGATCCACGCCATCGCCATTTTCGGCTGGGCCAACCGTCTGATGCATGTGCTTGGCCATGCTGACCTGAATAAATAGGGGCTGCTGCATGTTAGAACTCAACGATATTAAGCTCGCTTACGGCAGCACGCCGATTCTGAAAGGCGTCGATCTGTCGGTAAAACGTGGCGATGTGGTGTCGATCATCGGGCCAAGCGGCACCGGTAAAACCACGCTGCTGCGCTGCATTAACTATCTGGCGAAACCGGCATCCGGCACCATTCAGCTTGATCAGATCCGCATGGATTATCAGGCACCGGACAAAGCGGCGATCCAGGCGATCCGCCTGCGTACCGCGATGGTGTTCCAGCAGTTCAACGTGTTCAAAAACATGACGGTGCTGGAAAACGTGATGGATCCGCTGATCGTTATTCAACGCAAAAGCAAACAGCAAGCGCACGATATCGCCGTGCAGGAGCTGGAGCGCGTCGGTCTGGGCGCCAAGCTCGATCACTATCCGTCTCAGCTTTCCGGTGGCCAGCTGCAGCGTACCGGCATCGCCCGTGCGCTGGCGGTGCGTCCGGACGTGATGCTGTTTGATGAACCGACCTCATCACTCGATCCGGAGCTGGTGGGCGAGGTGCTGAAAGTGATTAAAGACGTGGCGTCGTCCGGCATCACCTCGCTGCTGGTGACGCACGAGATGCAGTTCGCCAAAAGCATCTCTAATCGCATCGTGTTTATGGATCAGGGCGTGGTGGCCGCGCAGGGCAGCCCGACTGAGATGTTTGATAATCCCACCCTGCCGCGCCTTGCTCAGTTCCTCAATTCAGAACGCGTATTCTAATAATTAAAGGAATCAACCACATGCCTGCAATCAAAACCACATTACGTCGCCTGGCCGCGCCTGGCATCATCGCGCTGGCACTGATCAGCGGTAACAGCTTCGCGGACGCGGTGCGCACCATCAAAATCGCTACCGCGGCGGAATCCAAACCGCTGTCGTGGGGCGCGATTGGTCACGAGCCGCAGGGCTACGAGCCGGACGTGCTGAAAGCCATCAACGCCAAACTGCCGCAGTACAAATTCGTCATGGAAGGTGCGGCGGATATCGCCCAGGAAACCGGCCTGGCGACCGGTAAATATGACATGGCGACCGGCGGTTATTATAAAGCGCCGACGCGCAGCAAACAGTTCCTGATCCCGGATGCGCCGATCGGTGCCAGCCTGATGAAGATCTACAGCCGCAGCGATAGCAATATCAACGGCATGAAAGATCTGGTCGGCAAAAACATCGTGCCGGTTACCGCAGGTGGCGGCGTGTACAAATTCGTGACCCAGTGGCAGCAGGACAACCCAAACGACAAGGTGGAGATCAAAGCGTCGAGCGCGGGCGTGCCGTATCCGGATCGTCTGAAGGAAGTGCAGCGTGGCAAATATGATGCGCTGATCCTGCCTTCTAACCTCGGCGAGCAGACGGTGATCGACAACCAGAAACTGGCGATCAAAGCCAGTGAGCCGGTTTCCATCAATAACACTTACGTGCTGATTCACCGCTCCGCTGAAAACCAGGCGCTGAACGATGACATCAATAAAACGCTGCAGCAGCTGAAGGCCGACGGCACGCTGGATAAGCTGGCGCAGAAGTGGTTTGGCGAAGACGTCACCAAGTACATGAAGTAACAGATTCACCTGAAGCCGCTGCGCCCGGTGCTGAGCCGGGCGTTGCTTCATTGTTAGCAGGAGTGTTTCACCGTGAATCTGACTTCGATGATTCCCGAGCTGCTCTCGGCGCTGCCGTTGACGCTCGGCATAATGTTTGTTGCGATGATCGTCGGGTTCTTCCTGGCGCTGATCGCCACCGTATTCCGCGTGCGCCGCATTCCGGTGATTAGCCAGTTTGTGGATCTGTACGTCTCTTACGCGCGCAGCGTGCCGGTGGTGCTGCAGCTGTTTGTCGCCTTTTATGGTCTGCCGCTGGTGGCCGAGCAGTTCGGCTTCAGCGATTTTGTCACCGCCAATATCGCGGCGATGATTGGCCTGAGCCTCTATCACGGCGGTTATCTGTCGGAAGTGATGCGTCCGGCGTTTCTTGCCGTGGAGCGCGGCCAGCACGACGCCGCCGACAGCATGGGTTACAGCTTCCGCCAGAAAATGCTGCGCATTGTCGGGCCGCAGGCGGTGCACTTCGCGCTACCGGGTTACGGCAATGCGATTATCTATCTGATTCATAACGTGGCGTTGGTGATGTACATCGGCGCGGCGGATGTGATGGCGACCGCGCATCTGATCATGGAACGCGACTACAACCAGTATCAGTTCGGTACCTATTTGGTGCTGGCGGTGCTCTATTCGCTGCTGTGCGGCGTGGCCTGGTTGATTATCCGTTTCTTCGAACAACGTCACGCGAAGTACAGCTCGAAAACCGCTGCACGCGTTAAATTCACCAGCGTCTGATAAAGGGGAGCAACCATGTTTGATCTTGAGGTTTTGCTGCCGGACTTCTGGAGCATTCTCGATGCGGTGCCGGTTACGCTGCTGATGGCGGTGACGGTGTTTATCTGCTCGACGCTGCTCGGTGGGCTGTTCGCCTTTGTGGAGCATCGCCGCATTCCCGTGCTGCGCCAGCTGGTGATCGCGTACAAGATCGCCTTTAAAGGCGTGCCGATGGTGGTGGTGATTTTCCTCGCCTATTACGGTTTGCCGCCGGCGCTGCACTATGTTGCCACCCTGTTTGGCGTGGAAGTGAATGCCCACTCGCTGCCGAACTGGGTGATCATTATCGTCGCGCTGAGCGCCTGCGTAGCGGCGTTCCAGGCGGAAGTGTGGAAGGGCGCGCTCAATTCGTTTGATAGCGGCCAATCGGACGCTGCACTGTCGCTGGGCTACAGCGGCGGCCAGCTGTTCCGTCGGGTAATGTTTCCGCAGATTATTGTGGCGGCGATCCCCGATCTGGCGAACGCCTTTATGGTGATCATGAAAGCGCTGTCGCTGGCGTTTGCTATTGAAGTGGTGGATATCTTCGCTCAGGCGCAATTGACCGCAGCGCTGAATTTCTACTACCTCGAAGCCTTCCTGATTGCGGTGGTGTTCTACATGGTGATTGCGTATGTGGTGACTAAGATTGCCGACAAGATTGAGGCGGCGCTGCGGGTGCGGACCTAAATCCTGGTCGCCATGAATGGCGACCCTACAAAACCCGCATAACCAATCACGTAGGGTGCGCATTTATGCGCACCTTTTTTATCGCCATCATAACTTTCAATCTGCAAGTCACTTGCAAAATGAAAGTCACTCTGTAACAGTATTCGACACCAAAACAATGTCGGATATCCAGCCTTGAAAAACCAACCGCTTTGCAACATGCCTTGTCCTGTCGCGCGCAGCCTCGGCCGTATCGGCGATGGCTGGAGCATGCTGATCATGCGTGATGCGCTGGCCGGTTTTACCCGCTTCGATGAGTTCCAGAAAAGCAGCGGCGTGGCCCCCAACATTCTGTCGCGTCGGCTAAAAGAGCTGGTGGAGGATGGCCTGCTGCAGAAGGTGTGTTACAGCACCAGTCCGGCGCGCTACGAATATCATCTCACGCCGATCGGACGCGATTTTCGCGGCGTGATTCTGGCGCTGACGGAGTGGGGCAGTACGCACTTTTCGCCGGAAGGTCGCCAGATGCAGCTGGTGGAAACCGCCACTCAGCGTCCGGTGAAGATGCAACTGGTCGATAGCGAAAATGGTCAGCCGCTTAGCCTGGACAAATATCAGATGGTACCCGGCCCGGCGGCGGTGCCGATGATGCACTATCGCCATGACTATCTGCAGAAAAAACGCGCTGGAGACAACGCAGTGAAATTCGCACCGCCGGTTCTTTGATGTAAAGCCGGCGGTTTAAAGGAGTTATTTATGAGCAAACGTATTGTAATCACCGGCATGGGGCTGGTCTCGCCGCTTGGCTGCGGCACGGAGGCGGTGTGGCAATCGCTGCTGGCGGGAAAATCGGGCATCAGCGCCCTACCGCCAGAGATGGTGCAGGATATCGCCTGCAAAGTGGCGGGGCAGGTGCCGACGCTGGAGCAGGATGCGCAGCACGGCTTTAATCCCGACGGCATCATTGCCGCCAAAGATCGTAAGAAAATGGATCGCTTTATCGAGTTCGCGCTGGTGGCCGCCCATGAAGCGCTGGCGCAGGCCAACTGGTCGCCGCAGGATGTGACGCAGCAGCAGCGCACCGCCACGGTGATCGCCACCGGCATCGGCGGCTTTAACGAAATCGCCAACGCGGTAGAAACCACCACTGCGCGTGGGCCGCGTCGGCTGTCGCCGTTTACCATTCCTTCGTTTCTCGCCAACCTCGCGGCGGGACACGTCTCGATTGCACATGGTTTTCGCGGGCCGATTGGCGCACCGGTGACCGCCTGTGCGGCCGGGGCGCAGGCGATTGGCGATGCGGCACGACTGATCCGCAGCGGCGAAGCGGATATTGCGCTGTGTGGCGGCGCTGAAGCGGCGATCCATCGCGTTAGCCTGGCGGGATTTGCCGCGGCGAAGGCGATGTCGGGCGGTTTTAACGATCGTCCTGAGCAGGCTTCGCGCCCGTTTGATCGTGACCGTGACGGCTTTGTGATGGGCGAAGGCGCGGGTTTGCTGGTGATTGAATCGCTGGAACATGCCCAGGCGCGCGGCGCCACGCCGCTGGCGGAGCTGGTGGGTTACGGCACCAGCGCGGATGCTTACCATCTCACCGCCGGGCCGGAAAATGGCGAAGGAGCGCGCCGGGCGATGGAAACCGCGCTGGCGCAGGCCGGGATTTCCCCTGCTGAGGTGCAGCATATTAATGCGCATGCCACCTCGACGCCGGTGGGTGATAAGGGTGAGCTGGCGGCGATTGCTGCACTGTTTGCTGGCAGCCAGGTGGCGATCACCTCAACGAAATCGGCCACCGGGCATCTGCTGGGTGCGGCGGGCGGCGTGGAAGCGATCTTCTCGATTCTGGCGCTGCGTGACCAAATTGCCCCGCCAACCCTGAACCTGCAACATCCGGATGAAGCGGCGGCAGGGCTGAATTTGGTGGCGTTGACCGCACAGCCGACGGCGATGACCTATGCATTATCTAACGGCTTTGGTTTCGGCGGGGTGAATGCCAGTTTGCTGTTTAAAGCCTGGCGTTAGCGCAGATTTATCGCGATTCCCTATAATGGGGCGAAGATATTTTGCCGGAATCGCCAACTTGACCACTGAAACCTCAACCCAGCAGCTGGCGGAAGAACTCCGCCAGCTTGTCAGTCATCTGGTGCGTAATGTGCGTGTTGCCACGGCGACCGTACGCACGTCGCAATATGAAACCCTCGATCTGCTCGACAGCCATCAGGCGCTCTCCATCGCGGACCTCGCGCGACTGCGCGGCGTGAAGCATCAAAGTATGCGTCTGGTGATTAACGAGCTGGAGTCACAGGATTTGGTGCTGCGGCAAAAAAGTGCGCTGGACGCGCGGGCCCAGGTGATCGTGCTGAGCGATCAGGCACGCGCTGCTTTGGCCGCCGCACGTCAACAGCGCGCTGAGTGGATTGCGGCGCGCATTGATGATCGGCTTAACGAGCACGATCGCGACGATCTGCAGCAAGGCCTGGCTGTGCTGCGCAAGTTGCTTTAGCCGGGCGAATTGGCGCTGCGCAGCTGATTGATCACCGCCTGCAGCGTATTCATGCCCCAATGTTCGGCGTATTTCCCCGCTTCGATCCGCACCATATCGATCACCGCGATCGTCACCGCTAGACCGGTGGGTGCGATCCCCATCAGCGATCCGCTGTGTATGCCGCGAATAGTTTTACGCGTGGTGACCCAATCACGTTCGGCGATTTGATCCTCAATCTGCACCTGTAGTTCTGAGAAAGCGGGACGCAGGATCTGATCGAAAGTGTGCCACAGGCTTTCGCGATCGTTAGGCGCGCCGGCAGGTGCGGAGCGGTTGATAAAGTTTTCTGCGACGAGTTGCTCGAATGCCTGGCGATTGCCGTCGGCAATCACCTGCTGATTGAAGTGGCGCACTACGGCTTTGTTCTGTTCTGACATGCTGATTCCCCTCTGAATATATACAGTTAAACTGTATATATTTAACGGTAAGCGGGGGAAGGGGTGTTAGTTATGTTGTGCTTTGTGCGGAGTTTACTGCGAATAGAGTCTGCTGCGTGCTGATGCCCTCACCCCAGCCCTCTCCCACAGGGAGAGGGAGCAAAAAGTGCCCTTATCCGCGTAGAAAAGGGAGGTGCTGGTGTATTGATGGAGTTAGATAAGGTTAGATGGGGCGCGGTCGGTTCCCTCTCCCGCGGACGGGAGAGGGTTAGGGTGAGGGGAAAAACGCACCAAACTTAGCGCTTACCCAGCGCTTCCCACAGTCCCAGCAAATAGGTGGTGCCCAGCGCGCGGTCGTATAAACCATAACCGGGACGTCCGGTTTCGCCCCAGATAAAGCGGCCGTGATCCGAGCGAATGTAGCCATCGAAACCGTTGTCATGCATCGACTGCAGCACTTTATACATATCCAGCGAGCCATACTCGGTTGGGTGCGCGCACTCGTAGAAATCTTTGTCCTGAATAATCTTGATGTTACGCACATGGGCAAACGGAATACGTTTGCGGCGCGAGAACTCAGCCAGAATGGCGTAGACATCATTGTTCGGATCTTCCGCTATCGATCCGGTGCACAGCGTTATGCCGTTGGCTTCAGAATCCACCACGTTACAGATCCAGTCGAGATCGTCGCGGTTTTTCACCACGCGCGGCAGGCCGAAGATCGAATACGGTGGATCGTCCGGATGAATCGCCATCTTCACGCCAACCTCTTCACACACCGGGATCACCGCTTGCAGGAAGTAAGCGAGGTTCTCACGCAGCTTGTTGTCATCCACATCTTTATATTGCGCAAACAGATCCTGCACTTTCGCCAGACGCTCAGGTTCCCAGCCCGGCAGGGCGAAACCGTTTGAGTTGCCTAACACTTCCTGCACCACTTCATCGAGGCTCTTATCAATGCCTTTCTTCTCGAAAGCCATGGTGAGCGAGCCGTCTGGCAGCACGTAGTTCATGTCGGTCTTCATCCAGTCGAACACCGGCATGAAGTTGTAGCAGATCACTTTTACGCCGGCGTCCGCCAGGTTGCGGATGCTCTGCTTATAATTTTCGATATAGCGATCGCGGCTCGGCAGGCCAATTTTGATATCGTCGTGAATGTTAACGCTTTCAATCACTTCGACGGTTAATCCGGCGGCATGCACCTGCTCAACCAGCGCGTTGATCTTATCGACCGGCCAGGTTTCACCCACCGGCACGTCGTACAGTGCGCCAACCACGCCGCGTACGCCCGGCACCTGGCGAATATATTCCAGCGAAACTTTATCTTCTTTCGGACCAAACCAACGCATTGTCAGTTGCATAATGTCATCCACCGTTATCGTCTGTGATAACTGATAAACTACCATTCTAGTAAACATCATGATAGCGTGACGCATGGAATATGCCTTGATCCGCGTCACAGAACACACTTTATCCCCGCCGGTAGAGCCTTAATGCTGCACCACCAGATCATTGAAATGATCTTTGTATTTGAACAACTCCAGATCGGATCGTAAGCCTAATTTGCGCAGCGCGGTCTGTTTTTGTCCGCTGATGGTTTTGCGACTGCGCGCATATTTGACCGCGATCTGCGTGACGCTTAAGCCATCCAGATAGCAGCGGATCACTTCGAGTTCACGAGGGCTCAGCTCGCGCAAGATCAGCGTGATCTCATCACCCATCTGGCGCGGCAGTAGGTAGTCATGCATTTCGCGATCGCTTTCGTGGAACTTATCCATCTCCATCAACATATCTGCGGTGAGAAAATGCTTGTTGCGACACACCTGATGCAGCGCAGTAATCAACACTTCCTGGTCTTCACTTTTACCGACAAAGCCGTGCACGCCGGCTTTCAGCAGCAGCTGCACGATGGCCGGTTTCTCCACCGCCGAGGAGACCAGAATTTTCAGTTCGGGATAGCGCACGCGCAGTTGTTTAACCATCTGCAGGCCGTCGAGCTCGTCCTCGCCGAGCATGTAGTCAAGCACCAGCACATCGACCGTATGGCGCTGTAAAAACGCCATCAGCTGCTGGCGCTGGGAGAAAGCACCCGCCAGGTCCAGATCGGCCTCCTGCGCCAGACGATACTGAATGGCTTTACCGATCAGCGGATGATCGTCTAAAACCGCCACCTGCCAGATTGCACCTTCTTTCATGAGTTCACCTCTTCATTGTCATTGTTTTCTAATGCGCGCTGGAACAACGTATTCAGCTCTGCCACTGCGGTGACAACCGCGGGCAAATGATGTTGTAGTTGCGCACTGTCGTGTTGTTCTGCTGCCTGTTCGCTGGCGAAGCAGCTGTGCTGTAGGGCTTCGGCATGCAGCAGTTTGGCGCTGCCGAGCAGTTGATGTGCGGCATGACGCGCGCTGGCGAAATCCTCTTCTTCTACTGCTTGCTGTAACTGAGCGAGGTCGCGCGCATTTTGCTGCTGGGCGGTGATCACCAGATCGCGCCAGGCTTGCGGATCGTTGGCCGCCAGATTTTCCAGCGTCAACAAGGTGTCATGGCGGGGTTGATGCGTCGGCGCGCCCGTCACCACCTGCAGCAGTTGCGTGCGCTCCAGCGGTTTAAACAGGCAGCCATTCATACCGGCTTGGGTAGCGAGTTGCGCGACGCGCTCCTCCGCCATCGCCGTCAGGCCGTAAACCGGCACGGCACGACGATTGAGTAATTTCTCCTCGGCGCGCAGCTGACGCGTAAAGGCGAAGCCATCCATGCCGGGCATGTTGCAGTCGGTGATCACCCGATCGAGTTCATGTTCGCGCCACAGGGCCAGCGCCGCTTCGCCGCCGTCGGCCACCAGCACATGATGTCCGGCGTAACGCAGCTGCTGGGCCAGCAGCATGCGATTGGTGGCGTTGTCATCCACAATCAGCATGCGCAGGGCAACCTGAGCGCTCGAATCCACCTGCGGCGTTTCTGCCTCGGCTGCAGTTATCGTGGTGGGTTGAGCGGTGAAACGCAGCATAAAGACGCTGCCGGCATCGGGTTCGCTCTCCACGTGCAGCTCGGTGCCCAGCATTACCGCCAGGCGGCGACAGATATTCAGTCCAAGTCCAGTACCGCTCACGCGATTCGTGCCCTGATCGACCTGAATAAAGGGTTCGAAAATCGCCTGCTGCTGTTCAGGCGTGAGACCAACGCCGCTGTCACACACTTCCAGCACGTACTCGGGTTTGCTGATATCAGCCTGATACAGCGCCACTTCCACTTCGCCCTGCGCGGTAAACTTAATGGCATTACTCACCAGGTTCGCCAGAATCTGCTTCAGCGCCACCGCATCGAACAGCACGCAATCCTGATCGATCTCCAGCATCACCTTGAGTGCCAGGCCTTTATTGTGTGCAACCTGGCGGAACAGCGCTTCGGTGTCGTACACCACATCGCTCAAGGACATTGGCATCAGGCGGATGCTGAAGTGGCCGGATTCGATTTTCGCCAGGTCGAGAATATCGCCCACCAGCGATAGCAGTGAACGCGAGGATTGCCACGCCAGATCGATGTTCTTCTGCCTTTGCTGTTGATCGCTCTGACCCAAATGCTCGATCTCCAGCAGGCCAATCAGGGCGGCCAGCGGTGTGCGGATTTCATGGCTCATATGCGAAAGGAAGGTACTTTTGGCTTCGCTGGCACGCAGCGCTGCTCGTTTCGCTTTGCGTACATCATCCAGCAGCGTTTCGATGTAATGCAGCTGGTTGCTGATTTCACGCTCGTGCTGACGCTGTTTCGCCAGCGAAGATTTGAGTAAATGGTTGCGCCACAGGAAAAACAGCAGGCAAGCACCCGTAATCGCGACAATGCGTAATATGTAGCTGCGATAGCTTTGCCACGAGGTGCTGGTGGCCGGCGGCGTGTATTTAATCCAGCGCTCCATCAGCGACTGCAGCGTGGGTTGGGGAATATCGGACAGCGCTTTATTGAGGATGGCAATCAAGTGCTCATCCGCCGCGTTGGCGGCCATCGCCATGCGAAACATCGGCAATGGCGCCACAAATGCCACTTTGAAGCGATCGTTAAAGTGATTGTTGAGTAGATACTGCGCCGACTCATACGGCACGATAAAGCCGTCTACCTGCTTCTCCTGCAGTTGCCCGAGTGAATCAATCGAGACGGCATTTTCATTGAAATCGATCTCTGGCCAGCGACGACGCAGGTCAAAGCGATAGTAAGAGCGCTCATAAATGCCGATACGTTTGCCCGCCATCTCATCAAAGCTGCGCCAATGGCTGTCGCTGCGGGTCATCACCACCCAGGGAGAATAGATATAAGAGCGGGTGTAGCTGATGTGCTGACTTTGCTGCGAGGCGGCATCGCTGACCACAATCAGTGAATCCCGCTGATTCACCAGCGCATCGCGCATGTTGGCCAGGCCTTGCATCGGCTGGTAGTGAAAACGGATGCCGGTGCGCTGCGAGATCAGTTTCAGCAGATCGACGCTCAAGCCCGCCACGCGCTGCTTTTCATCAAGAAAGGTGAAAGGCAGATGCATGGGATCGTATTTGACGGTGATATCGCGATGCTGCGCCAGCCAGCGGGCTTCTGCTTCAGTCAGATCCAGCGGATGATTTTTCACTACGGATTGATAATCCAGCCCCCAGGCTTCGGCGATTTGTACCGCATTGCGCAGCGGGATATTGATCAGGATTTCGTTGATCGCGGCGATCAGCGCTTCGTTGCCGGCGCGGGTGGCAAAGCGCGCGTCGACATCATTGGTATATGGCGTGCTGTGTGCTTCGATGATGTTCTGCAGGCCGCGCTGTGACAAATAGCGCTGGGTAGCGGAATTGCTCCAGAACACCGCGTCTTGTTTAAAGGCGGTATCGGTGTAGGCCCACAGCGGGGGCGAGGCCGGGATTAACGTCGCCTGTGGATAGCGCTGGTGCAGCAGCGCTTTCAGTTCGTCATCGCCGTAGTACATCAGCTGATAGCGGCTATCTTTCAACTCGCGATCAAACTTTGCCTGGCGACGGCTAATCAACACACTTTGCGCCAGCGAATAGGGAATGCTGAGCGCCAGTTTGGTCTGGTGATTGGCGGACTGCGGGTAGTAAGGAATTAAATCGACTTGCTGATTATTCAGTGCATCAACCAGCTCTAAGCGGCTATCGAATTTTTTGATCTCTACCGGCAGGTTCAGCGTTTTGGCGATGATGGCGAGATAGTCGGCCGATAAGCCTTCGAAGGCATCTTTTTCCAGCTCAACCGAATAGGGCGGCAACGAGTGGCTCCAGATGCCAACGCGTAACACCTTATGGCGCGTTTGCCATTGCTGACTGGCAGGATTCAGGGTCACTTCCGGCGCCACTAAGCCATAACGCGGTGTGAAATTGAGCGGGGATGCACTCCAGGCCAAGAGGGAAAAGCCCAATAGAAAAATCATGCTCAGAATGCGTTTGCCCACGAATCAGTTCTCAGTCATCAATGCCTGCGTCATGCACGGCCAGCGTGGCGGTGCAGCCTATCGACGCGACTTCAATGCGCCAGATGACTTCTCACAGCGGCACGCAGCGCAACAATAATTAAATAAAACTAAGAATTTTCTTAGTTGCGTATGAGGACGGTTTGTTATGAAAAAGTGCAGCCGCGCACGAGAAGGGGGAAGTGATGTACTTATGGCTGGTACTTAATTAAGTTAAGTCAGCTGTTTTTGCTGCATAGTTTCGACGTTACTCCTGAAGTCGGCGCAATTTACCGCTGCTAATCGGCTTTTCATTTGTTTTATTTACAGAAACTTCCTGGCAGGCAAAATAGCGCTTATTTCTTCTCCCTCAGCCAATCATGTCCGAAGAAGCGCTGCGTCAGCAGATTCAAAACCTGAAAAAGCATAATGCGCGATTGAAGCGTATAGCGCATGACGCGCGTAACAAGCTGAGTGCAGCGCTGGACGGAACCGGTCTTTGTTTGTGGCAGCTGGATATTCCCAGCGGCAAGCTGGTGATCTTTAATCGTCGCTGGGGCGCAATGCTGGGTTTCCAGCCGAAAGAGACCAAAGCGCAGTTCGACGTGTGGCGCGAACGCCTGCATCCGGACGACGCTGACGAAGTGCTGAAAGCCTTTTACGATCACATTGAAGGGCGCGCGCCTTACTACGAAGCACTGCACCGCATGCTGGGCAAGAATGACAAGATTAAATGGGTGCTGGATCGCGGGCGCGTCACCGAATGGGATGAGGCAGGCAACCCGATCAAGGTCACCGGCACGCACATTGATATGACCAAAGAGAAACAGTACGAAGCGCAGCTCTCGTCTTTGGCGCATCACGATCCGCTGACCGGGCTGACCAACCGCCACGCGTTGCACACGCAGTTCAGCAAGCTGAAAGCGCAGGGACCGCTGTGTGTGGCGTTTATTGATCTCGACAACTTTAAACACGTTAACGACACGCTGGGACACCGCAGCGGCGATGAGGTGCTGATTCAGCTTAGCCAGCGCATCATCGACGTGGTGCCACCGAACGTGGTGATTGGCCGCCTCGGCGGCGATGAGTTTGTGCTGCTGATGCCGTTTCTTATCGACTATCCCAAAGTGCGGATTATGCTGCAGGCGGTGCTGGATGCGGCGCTGACGCCGTTTGATATTGATAACGGTCATGCGCAGATTGGTGCGTCGATTGGTATTGCCCAGGTGCAGGAGCGTGACGGTTTTGATGATGCGCTGACGCGTGCCGATGAGGCGATGTATCAGATTAAGAAGAACGGTAAGCAGGGGTTTGGGTTGGCATCCTCTGCGCTTTGATGCCCTCACCCTAACCCTCTCCCGCAAGCGGGAGAGGGAACAGACCGGGCGAATACGTTATTACATGTGGCAGCGTTTCCCTCTCCCTGTGGGAGAGGGCCAGGGTGAGGGCACCAGCCCGCAGAGGACTAAAACGCAAAACACGAACAGCCCAGCGCGCCCCAGAACGCATTATTATCCGACACCGGCACCGATGACTGGCGTGCGACATCGTGCGCGTGACTATGCACGCCGCACGGTCCGCTGCACTGATGCACTTTCGGCATCATCGCGGCGCGGCCATTGGCCTGCGGCGGGGCGCTGCGATAGTGGCCTGGCACCGTTACCACCGGCGACCACTCGGGCAGCACCTGCACCGGCGGCGGTGACAGCGGCGTGAAGCCACCCGCGGCATACACCACTTCGCCATCCACCAGCGTCAGCACCGATTCAATGCCTTTGATCTCCTCTTCCGGCACGCTGAAGAAATCTTTCGACAGCAGCACCAGATCCGCCAGCTGGCCGACTTTGATCTCGCCCTTAGCGCTCTGCTCATTGGAGAACCAGGCGCTGCCTTTAGTCCACAGCATCAACGCGGTTTCGCGGTCAATGCGTGCATTATCATCGTACAGTTGCATGCCGCCAACGGTGCGACCGGACACCAGCCAGTAGAGCGCGGTCCACGGGTTGTAGCTGGCGACACGCGTGGCATCGGTACCCAATCCTACCGGCACCCCGGCTTCCAGCATGCGCGCCACCGGCGGCGTCTGTTTTGCTGCCTCTTTGCCGTAGCGATCGACAAAATATTCGCCCTGAAACGCCATACGATGCTGCACCGCCAGGCCGCCGCCGAGCGCCTTCACGCGTTCAATATTGGCTTCAGTGATGGTCTCCGCGTGGTCGAAGAACCAGTGCAAACCGTTAAACGGAATATCGCGGTTCACTTTCTCGAAAACGTCGAGCATGCGGCTGATCGATTCGTTATAGGTGGCGTGCAGACGGAACGGCCAGCGGTGTTCCACCAAATGGCGCACCACGCGCTCCAGCTCATCTTCCATGCCGGGCGCTAAATCCGGACGCGGTTCGAGAAAATCTTCAAAATCGGCGGCTGAGAACACCAGCATTTCCCCGGCGCCGTTGTGACGCAGGAAATCAGTGCCCTGGCCGGGCTTCAGCATATCGGTCCAGCGTTCAAAATCCTGCAGTTCATGGCCGGGATTCTGTGTGAAAAGGTTGTAGGCAATGCGCACCGTCAGCTGCTTTTTGGCATGCAGTTCGGAAATCACATCGTAATCATCTGGAAAGTTTTGGAAACCACCGCCGGCATCAATGGCGCTGGTCAGGCCGAGGCGATTTAGCTCACGCATAAACTGACGCGTCGAGTTCACCTGCTGCTCCAGCGGCAGTTTTGGACCTTTCGCCAGCGTGGCGTACAGCAGCATGGCGTTAGGACGGGCGATCAGCATCCCGGTTGGATTGCCGTTGCTGTCGCGCTGAATCTCGCCACCCGGCGGGTTCGGCGTGTCTTTGGTGTAACCCACCACGCGCAGCGCGGCGCGGTTGAGCAGGGCGCGATCGTACAGGTGCAGGATAAATACCGGCGTGTCAGGCGCGGCGGCGTTGATCTCATCCAGCGTCGGCATGCGGCGTTCGGCAAACTGGAACTCGGTCCAGCCGCCGACCACGCGCACCCACTGCGGCGACGGCGTGCGCAGCGCCTGGTCACGCAGCATGCGCAACGCATCCACCAGCGACGGCACGCCTTCCCAGCGCAGCTCAAGATTGTAATTCAGCCCGCCGCGAATCAGGTGCAGATGCGAATCGTTGAGGCCAGGAATACCGGTGTGACCTTTGGCATCAATAATTTGTGTGTCACTTCCGGCGAAGCGCATCACCTCGGCTTCACTGCCGACCGCGAGAAATTTGCCGTCTTTAATCGCCACCGCTGTGGCCAGCGGATTGGCACGATCTACCGTGTGGAACTTGCCGTTAGTGAAAATCAGTGAGGCCGTTGTCATGGTTTTTCTCCAAAAGATTTCGCATTGCGTGGCTGAGTCAGTGTTAAAGCGCTTGCTTCGTTGGTTAAAAAAATACGAAATGAGAGCAGTTATTGATAACGGATTGTTTTTGGTTTGTTGTTCAACAAATTTTGGGGAGGAGGGGCAATGCGTTTAAACCTTGAGGCGCTGTTGATTCTGGACGCGCTGGATCGCCACGGCACCTTTGCGGCGGCGGCCGCGCGACTATTCAAAACCGCCTCGGCATTGAGTTACACCGTGCAGAAGATGGAGAGCGACCTGAAAATCACGCTGCTCGATCGTTCTGGTCATCGCGCCACCTTTACGCCGACCGGGCGCCTGATGCTCGATAAAGGGCGCACGCTGCTGCGCGCGGTGAATGAACTGGAACAGCAGGCGCGCTACGTGGAGAGCGGTTGGGAAAGCCAGCTGGTAATAAGCGTAGATGCCTCCGTGCCGTTTAGCCTGCTGACGCCGCTGATTGATGCGTTTTATCAGCAGCATCCACATACCCAGCTGCAGTTCCGTCAGGACGTGCTCTCCGGCTGCTGGGAAGCGCTTAACTATGGCGAAGCGGACATTGTCTTTGGCGCGGTGCAAGAGCCCGCCACGCGCAAAGAGATCGTATGCCAACCGCTGGGCTGGCTGGAATACGTGTTCGCGGTTGCGCCCGGGCATCCGTTAGCCAGTGCAGCGGAGCCGCTGCAGCGCGAACTGATTCGTCAGTATCGCGCCGTCACCGTGCACGACTCCTCGCGTCACGGGGTGGGCGTTGATTTACGCGTGCTGGATGAACAGAAAACCTTGAGCGTGCACGATTTCCCCACCAAGCTGCAGGCGCAGCTGGATGGCCTTGGCTGCGGCTATTTGCCGCTCTATCTGGCACGTCCACATCTGGCAAGTGGGGCGCTGGTGGCGCGCCAGCTGGATAGCGAATGCCGTCGCGATATGGCGTACCTGGCATGGAACGAAAGCGCCTGCGGTAATGCCGCAACCTGGTGGCGTGAGCATCTCCTCACGCTGCCAGGTTTGCATGATATCTACCTGCCTGCGTAATCAGATGGCGATATGGTGGCTGACCTGTGGGGCATCTTCGCCCTGATGATATTGCAGCACCGCCTGTTGCAGCGCAGCATCAGCGTGGGAAACGCGCTGGTGCTGACGCAAATGCTCCTGCCACGACTCCACCAGAAACCACTCCAGCAGCGCGTTGGGGTCGTCAGTTTGCGCCATCAATCCCCATGAGTAAGCGCCATCGCGGCGGCGTGACTGCGCCAGCTTATGGATAGCCAGTTTGAACGCGGCGCGATCTTCTGGCATCACGCGATAGCGAATCTGAATCAATACCGGCCCCTGACGCACATCGAGGTTGGCATCCACCTGCGGTTCCACCCAGTGCAGCGCCGGCTGCAGATCGGCTTCACCGGCTGGCAACACCAGACGTTTCAGCAGCAGCGCGCTGATAATCAGGCCCGCTCCGGCGATCAGCAGCGTATTGGCCAGGCCGATATGTTGGGCGATTAAGCCCCATGCCAGGCTGCCGCCCGCCAGCGTGCCGTTGAACACCATCAAATAGACCGCTAAACCGCGACCGCGCACCCAATCGGGCAGCACCGCTTGCGCGACGCCGTTCAACGTCGTGAGCGCGATAATCCAGCCCACGCCCAATACCAGCATCAGCAGCAGCGCCAGCCACTGCGGCGGACTCATGGCTAATCCCAGCATCACTAGCGCGCTCAGCACCGCAGAGAGCAGCAGCAGGCCATCATGGCTCATTGCGCTGCGCAGACGCGGCAGCAGCAGCGCGCCGGCAATGGCACCGCCGCCCACCGCGCCGAGCAGCAAGCCGTAGAAGCCAGCGGTGCCTTGCAGCATGTTGCGGGCGACTAACGGCAGTAACGCCCAAATGGCGCTGGCGAAGGCGAAGTACAGCGCGGCACGCAATAACACGCGGTGCAGATCGTGGCTGGCGCGCACGTAACGTAAGCCAGCCCGGAACGCGCCGAAGAAGTGTTCATTTAGCTCGGTTTTGGCTTTCGCTGGACGCTTCCAGTACAGCAGCGCGGCGATAACGAAAAAGTAGCTCGCCACATCCGCTCCGTAGGCCGCCATCGCCCCAAAACTGGCCAGCAGCAATCCGCCCGTAGCCGGACCAATGGCGCGCGCGATGTTGATGCCGAGCGAGTTAAGCGCCACGGCGTTTTTCAACTCATGACGCGGTACCAGCTCCGGCACAATCGCCTGCCAGGCAGGACCAAACAGCGCCGCGCCGATCCCGCCGACGAAGGTCAGCCCGATTAACCATTCGACGGTCAGCCAGTGGTTATGCGACAGCAGCAGCAGGGTGCCGCTGACGCTGGCCATTAATATTTGCACTACAATCAGCAAGCGGCGGCGGTCAACAATATCTGACAGCACGCCCGCGGGCAGCGCCAGCAGGAACACCGGCAAGGTCGCAGCGGTTTGCATCAGTGCTACGGCGGTGGGGTTATCCGATAAGCCGGTCACCAGCCAGGCGCTGGCGACATCGCGGATAAAGCTGCCGGTATTGCCGAGTACCGAGGCGGTCCAGATCAGGGCGAATAACCCGTAACCGAAGGGAGAGAAGGCACCGCTGCGCGGCGTGGCTGATTGGGGCTGGCTCATCATCATGTTCCTGTAAGAGTGCGATGTAAGCACCTTACGAAGCCTGCAGTCTGCTTGATAGCGGAAAAAATCCATCAACTTGTCCAGGCTTTTTTAACAGCGCTTGAGCCGCAAAAAAGATTGAACAAGTTGTCAAAATCTCTGCTTTAGGTTTTTCCCCTCGCTCGATGTAGTTTGATTGGCAGACACAATATCACTCACTTACGGAGCAAAAAACATGAGCACATTCAAGACGAAAGACGGCGTTAATCTCTATTTTAAAGATTGGGGTAAAGGTCAACCGGTGCTGTTTAGTCACGGCTGGCCGCTGGATGCCGATATGTGGGATAGCCAGCTGAATTTCCTGGCTGAACGTGGCTACCGCGTTATTGCTTTTGACCGTCGCGGCTTTGGTCGCTCCGAGCAGCCGTGGGAAGGCTACGACTACGATACCTTTGCCGACGATATTCATGGTCTGATTGAGCATCTGCAGTTGAATGAGGTGACGCTGGTGGGCTTCTCAATGGGCGGCGGCGATGTGTCGCGCTATATCGGGCGCTACGGCACGGAGAAAGTGAAAGGGTTGGTGCTGCTGGGCGCGGTCACGCCTATCTTCGGTAAAACCGCCGATCATCCCGAGGGCGTTGAGCAGTCGGTGTTTGATGGCATTAAAGATGGCTTACGTAAAGATCGGGCGCAGTTTATCAAAGAGTTCGCTACGCCGTTCTATGGCATCAACGCTGGGCAAACAGTTTCTGACGGCGTGCTGACGCAGACGCTAAATATTGCGCTGCTGGCATCGCTAAAAGGCACTATTGATTGTGTGACCGCCTTCTCCGAGACCGATTTCCGCGCAGATATCGCTAAGGTTGATGTACCAACGCTGGTGATCCATGGCAGTAACGATCAGATCGTGCCGTTTGAAGCCACCGGTAAACTGGTGCATGAGCTGATTAAAGGTTCGGAATTGAAGGTTTACGAGAACGGCCCGCATGGCTTTGCGGTGACGCATCAGGATCAGCTGAATGCAGATTTGCTGGCGTTTTTACAGAAGTAAGGTGCGGTTTTTCCCTCACCCTAACCCTCTCTCGCAGGCGGGAGAGGGGACTGATCCAGCGAATACGTTATAACTGTCTGCTGCAATATTTAATCTTCTCACCCCTAATTATTCCCTCTCCCGCAGGCGGGAGGGGGGACTAATCCAGCGAATACGTTATGACTGTCTGCTGCAATATTTAATCTTCTCACCCCTAATTATTCCCTCTCCTGCTTGCGGGAGAGGGCCTTTAAGGCATCAGCGCACCATCTCAATCCGCCAGTAAATGCCCATACATCGTCATTAACCGGCGGGTAACACCGTTGGTCCAGCCGAAACCATCCTGCAGCGGATATTCGCCGCCGCCGCCCGGACGGGCACGATCGCCGCTGATGTCATATTTCTCTACCAGCTTATGGTGCAGCGTATAGAAATTATTCACCGTATTCAGCCAGTTGACGGCAATTTCCGTCGCCAGCGTCTCTTCGCCGTAATGATTCAATCCGACCACCGCCATCCACTGCAGCGGAGCCCAGGCATTTGGTTTATCCCACTGCTCGCCGCTCTCCACCATCGACGTTAACAAGCCGCCTTGCGTCAACAGCAAATGACGCAGCGCCACGGCCTGCAGGTGCGCCTGTTCGGGCGACGCGAGGCCGAGGAACAGTGGCACCACTGCAGCGGCGGTGAAGGCGCCAAAGCGCTCGCGACGCCAGTCGTAGTCACGATAAACCCCGGCGGTGTTATCCCACAGGTAGCGGTGAATTGCCTGCTTACGCGCATCGGCTTTTTTCTGCCATGCCAGCGCCGTCAGCTCCTCGCCCTTGGCATGCGACAGCGTCGAAATCATCAGTTCCAGCTTGTAGAGGAACGCGTTGAGATCGATCGGGATAAATTGTGTGGTGCGAATACTCGCCAGACGCTGCGGATCGCGCAGCCAGCGTGAAGAGTAATCCCAGCCTGATGCGGCACCGGCACGCAGATCGCGATACACTTCGTTTGCCGGACGTCCCGATTTTTTCGCGGTTTCAATATCTTCCAACCATGACTCATCACGCGGCGTGTCGCGGTCATCCCAGTAACGGTTCAGCAGCGAACCATCTGGCATGCGCACCACGTGGCGATAGGCCTGATGCGGCATCAGTTCTCCCGCGCCATCCATCCAAAATTGATACTCTTTCATTAACTGATCGAGATAGCGTTTCGCGCCGCGAATGCCATCCTCTTCGAACAGTTCCACCATCAGCGCAAACACCGGCGGCTGCGAACGGCTGAGATAGTAAGTCCGGTTGCCGTTTGGCACGTGACCGTAGTTATCAATCAACCAGGCGAAGTTGTCCGCCATATGGCGCAGCAGATCGTCGCGTCCCGCATCGGCGAGGCCAAGCATGCTGAAATAGGAGTCCCAGTAATAGGTTTCTCCAAATCGACCGCCCGGCACCACATAAGGTTTTGGCAGTGGCAGCAGCGAGGAATGCGCTAAATGTTGCTGCGGCATTTTGGTTAACACTGGCCACAGGTCGTCTATATGTTCCGTTAAGGTTTTATCCGGATTAGAAACATAAAAGCTCTCATTCACCTGCGGTGAATAAAAATGTTCGTGCACGAATTTTTCCAGATCAAAATCCGCTGCACGTTTACGCCGGCGAAAGCGGATTAAAATATCCAGCGGGTCGAATTTAGGCGCACAGTCCGGGAAGGTTTTGCTGTCGGCAAATATGTGCGAAGTCTGCACCTGCTCAAACAGTTCCATGTAGCGATCGGCAGGCGTCAGCGCATCCGGCGCGGGAAGACCTTCGATCAGCTCAGGTTCCGGCTCCGAATCTTGCATACCTTCGCGGACAAATTCATGAGGATTATATTGATACTCCAGTTCAGCATCTGCGCGTCGATCCTCGAAAGCGTTATATTGCTGTTGGTTAGTATTAATAGCAGCCTCCTGGTAAATTCTTGAATGCGTAAAGAACAAATTATAGAGCTCTGAACGGGCGAAACAACAATGCGAATTATCTATGAACGTAATAAATCATGTCGATGGATCGCGGGTTTTTACGATTTTTCAGCGATTACAACGGACTATATTTCAGGAATTGAAAGCGGCTTTTAGGATGGATGTTTAAATAACTGCACAGAATTATCTGTAATTAAGAAAATCGCTAATATTGGCGTGAAAAAGGGCGGAATGGCTTGATCAATTTATGGCAAACGCAGCGGGAGCTGAGCGGTTTTTCCCTCACCCTAACCCTCTCCCACTTGCGGGAGAGGGAATGTTTAGGGCTGAAGCGGACTCGATCGGCTCCCTCGCCCGCTTGCGGGAGAGGGCTGGGGTGAGGGACCAAGCGCACCTTACTTCTTCAACGAGGCTTTAATCACATCCGCATACGGCGTGGTTGGGCGACCAATCAGTTTGCTCAGGGTATGACTATCATCGAACAAACCGCCTTTCTCGGCACCGGCATCGGAATCCGCCAGCATCTCGGACAATCCATCCGGCAGCCCGGCGCCTTTCAGCGCGGCGGCGAACTCCGCCTGCGGCAGGTTGATGTAATCCACTGGCTCACCAGACTGTTTGGCGATCTCGGCACTAAATTGCGCCAGCGTGTAGCTGTCGTCACCGGCCAGCTCATACACTTTGCCAGCCTGATCGTCACGGCTAATTACCTCTGCCGCTGCGGCCGCATAATCGCTGCGTGCAGCCGATGAGATGCGACCTTCGCCCACCGCACCAATAAAGGCATGATGCGCCAGCGCTGGGGCAATGCTCGCGGCATAATTCTCGGTGTACCAGCCGTTACGCAGCAGCGCAAACGGAATGCCCGACGCTTTCAGCTGCGCTTCAGTAGCGCGATGCTCAACGCCTAAACCCAGTGGTGAAGACTCGGCATGTAGCAAGCTGGTGTAAGCGATAAAGCTCACGCCCGCTGCCTTGGCCGCGTCGATCACGGCTTTGTGCTGTGCTTCACGCTGGCCGACTTCGCTGGATGAAATCAGCAGCAGCTTATCAACACCGGCAAATGCGCTCTGCAGAGTTTCCGGTTTGCTGTAATCCGCCGCACGCAGCGTGATGCCTAGCGCTTGAAGATCGGTCGCTTTCTCAGGTGAACGCACCGCTGCAATCACGTCGCTGGCGGGCACTTTTTTCAATAACTCGTTAATCACCAAACGGCCCAGTTGGCCAGTGGCGCCGGTAATCGCAATCATGATGTTCTCCTTCAGTTTGAGCTGGAATGAAAACAGCCTACGGGATAAGCTAACTTATAGTAAGTACTTACAGATTTGTTAGTTTGCAGAAGGCAAGATAAATGTCTGAAAAGATGAGTGAAAAATTTACGCGCGGCGAGTTGCTTAACGTCAATTGTCCTTCGCGCGAAGTGCTAAAACGCATTACCAGTCGCTGGAGCGTACTGATTTTACTGGCGCTGCGCGAAGACACCCTGCGTTTTAGCAAACTGCGTCGCAAGATTGGTGGCGTAAGCGAACGCATGCTGGCGCAGACGCTGCGCTATATGGAAGAGGATGGTTTTGTTGAGCGCATCGCCTATGAAGTGGTGCCGCCGCATGTGGAATATCGCTTAACGTCGCTAGGCCGCGAAGTGGAAGGGCAGGTGACTGGGCTGGCAGATTGGTTAGAGAGCAATGTGCATCGGATTCTGAAGCCTGCGCATTAACAGGGTCGCCATGAATGGCGTAATGCCGATTAGTTAAGCGCTGAGCAACTTTCGTTCGCCATCGGCTGGGGGGGG
>NZ_AKIU01000088.1:0-35259 GCF_000282675.1 Pantoea sp. GM01
AAAAAAGCCGATATGGCGGTGGAAACGCAGTCCGGTGTGCTGAACAACGCTGCGCTAGCGGTGATTGAATCTGAGGAGCAACACTACTCAGTAATCTGATTTTTGAACGCATAAACCACTAAGCCAAAACGGATGGTTCGCCATCCGTTTTTTTTTGGCTCAAAGCGTGGATAGGGTGAGTCATTATCACGACCTAAAAAACGTCACCGTGAAAGTAAACCTTACTGACGATTATCTGGTTCAGTCCATACCGAAGTTTTAGAGATGAGTCAGAACAATCTTTCCCTGGATATTTCCCCGGCCAGCGCGCTCATGTGCGGCGGAGGCTTCTGCCAGCGGATAGGTATTTTCAACCACAACTCGAATCCTGCCTTTCTCAAGTAATTCCCCTGCTTCCGCCAGCTGTTTGCCGCTGGATCGCACTTGGGTTGATGACACGGTTATCCCGTCATTAGCTGCATCTTGATATCCCGTGAAGCCGAGCGGATTAACGAGGAACAGCGAGCCACCCGGTTTGATGATCGCCAGAAAGCGTTCCATATGCGGGCCACCAACAGCATCCATCACCAAATCGACGTTCTGTACCGCCGTTTCGGCAGCAGCCTTGAGGTAATCGATAAACTCATCGGCACCGAGATCGCGCAGAAGGGCTTCATGCTTGCCAGAAGCGACGGCGATAACATGCGCCCCTTGCCATTTGGCAAGCTGCACCGCCAGATGCCCTACTCCGCCGCCAGCACCATTTATCAGCACCGTTCTGCCCGCGAGCGGAACCGGCGTATGTTGAATGGACTGAAAAGGATTGGCTACGTCATGGCCGAGCTCAATCAGAAACTGCCACGCCGTCAGCAACGACATCGGTGCACCCGCTGCCTCAATATGACTTATCCCCTCTGGTTTCAACGCCAGTTCGTTCACTGCGACGCGCACGTATTCTGCGTTCGCACCGCTGCCTGTCATCAAGTCTTCTGGGAATCGCACCATCGCATAAACCTCGTCTCCGATGCTGAATCCGGAAGCGCCCTCACCCAGTGCTACAACGGTTCCTGAGATATCGGTGCCCAGAATCAGTGGAAAGGCCGAGCTGGGCTGCCATTCAGGTGGCAACGAGCGATAACCATTGCGCAGATGGAGGTCGGGCGGATTAAGGCTTGAAGCATGAACGCGAACCAGCACTTCACCGGGTTCTGCGATTGGTCGCGGAGCATCTTCATAATGCAGAACTTCCGGGCCGCCAAATTGATGCAATCGCACTGCTTTCATCGTCGTCATCGTCATATCGCTCTCTCTTTTGTCTGATAGAGAAAGCGTACGACTATTACCTTGAGTTGATAATAAGGCCCTGCTTCGCTTTAATAGTGCCATGAAGGAACAAATAGGTTTTGAAAGACTCACGGGCTTAATCGCCTTTGCGCGTGCTGGCTCGCTCGGCAGTTATACCGCAGCCGCCCGTTCGCTGGCGGTTTCTCCCTCCGCAATCAGTAAAAGCATCCAGCGTCTGGAGCGTCATCTCGGCGTGACGCTGTTCACCCGCACCACGCGAGCGCTCACCTTTACGCCCGAAGGACGAGATCTGCATGAGCGCGTGCTTAAGTTGCTGCGGGATGCGGAAGAGATCGAACAGGTGGCGAAGTCGGCACGTTCCGAACCGGCGGGCACATTCCGTATCGCGACCTCACTGCCGATTGGTCTGCATATGATTGCGCCGGCGATTACAATATTTCGCCAGCGCCATCCAAAAGTCATGATCGACCTACGCTTGAGCGACCACATCTCAGGTCTGACAGAAGAGAGCATTGATATCGCGGTGCGCATCGGTGAGCTC
The DNA here is from genome assembly GCF_000282675.1 of Pantoea sp. GM01. NCBI lineage: Bacteria > Pseudomonadati > Pseudomonadota > Gammaproteobacteria > Enterobacterales > Erwiniaceae > Pantoea > Pantoea sp. GM01. The sequence continues at coordinate 1,826 of NZ_AKIU01000088.1, forward strand.
GCCGATTCCTCCCTGATTTCACGCCGCCTCTCGCCCTATAAGCTCTGCTGTTACGCTTCGCCAGCATATTTGGCGATGCACGGCACACCGCAGCATCCCGATGAACTGGCGGGACATCAGACAGTTAACCTGCGCTATCAAAGCTCGGGGCAAGTGTTTCGCTGGCCGTTTCGGATGGGAGAGAAAGAGATTGAAATCGTGCCGTCATCGTCAGTCATCGTTGATGCCAGTGAAGGCGTGCTGGCTGCCATTGCTGCAGGTGCAGGCATCGGAATGGCCACGAATTTTATGGCGGATCGGTGGGTCAGCCGCAAGGAACTGGTCCCCGTTTTGGCCGATTTTGCCGTCGAGCGACACAATATCAGCGCGATTTGGCCTGAGAGCCGTCGCAGTAATCCGGCGGTACGCGCATTTCTGGATATGCTGATTGAGTTATTTTGACTTTAACAGAGTGATATTTCGGGGTTATAAAACTACTACTACCTCCGGCATATACGTCAATTGCCCTATTTGTAGCGCTTATATCTGCTCATCACGGCAGGACACTGAGCGGCATTATTATTGATGTATCTAAAACCAGCCAGCGCGGCATAGCTATCCGCGCTTCCTGATGGAAAGTATTTATTCGTCAGGGATGCATGTTTCTTCGTCACTATTTCCCACTCCTGGAGTAAACATCATGACTGCTACCACTACCAACAACGCTACAAACAACACCAACAACACTTCAACCAAAGCTGAATATTTCAATCTCAACATCAAAGGCTTGGGTTATCTGAGCAAAATTCGCAGAATTGAAACCCTCACTGGCAGCTTCCTCAGCGTGGTGATTAATGCGCTGAGCGGACCCACTGACAACCCTACCTATGTGCGCTTTGATTCTACTGTCGCCGGTAAGGAAGCAACGGACCTTATGAGCCGCTGCCAGAAAGCCGTAGACGAGGACCAGAAAGTGCTGCTTAATTTTACTCTCAGCAACCTGACGTCTGACATTCTCACGCTCAACAAGGGTGATCATGCAGGCGAACAGCGGGTTAGCTTGAAAGCCAGACTGATTAAGGTCGATTGGATCAAGATTGTTCAGGCGATGGTTTATAAGTCTGATAAGACTGAAGAAACTCCACCGCAGCCTTCGCTGTCTAAAAAAAACTATGCAAGTAATTCGTTCTAACCCCAAAGCCTCTTCATAGAGGCTTTTTTCATCATTAAATCTTTATAATTTAAACTTAAAGAGTTAAGTAGAAAAAAAATAACGATGGGCAATTTTATTGTCTAAATTTAGTTAAATTTTTAGAGGATCATAGCAACACTGGTCAAGAATAAAAAATAGCCTTTCCATCAGATTCCCTTACCGATATCATCGGTTACACATACAAGGAAATCGTGAGAGAAATGTTAATAAAATCGCAGTTATTTTAATTAACATTATGAAAAGCATGATAAAAAAGCTTACCCCTCAGTTAAAAAATCATGAAGGAATCAAGAGTATCCTTAAGAAAAAGGATGTAATGATCTTTCTTGAAAATGATGCAATGGCAGAAGTTTCTCTTTTTTATTTGCCCTTTAAAACTGGCCATAGTGACTTCACATATTTTTTTGAAATTATTAAGCAGGAGATACTCCTAAATTTTGCATTTAAGTGTAGTGAAGTTGAAGGTAAAATTGGGTCTGAAGATCCCACGGAAGTGGAAAAATTATTTAAAAGAGCAATTAGACGCTTCAGTAAGCACACGGCAAAAGGTGAGTTGGGAGAGTTAATCTTATTTACACTGTTAGATGTATATTTAGAAGCCCCCAAAATACTAAGTAAACTGTCTTTCAAAACAAGCCGTCGCGTTGCAGTTTTTGGAGCTGATGCTGTGCATGCTCAATATGTTGGCAATGATTTATTCGTCTACTTTGGTGAATCAAAGCTCCACAAAGACTTTAATGGTGCAGCAACTGACGCCGTTATTTCAATTAAATCGGCCAGAGAGAAATTCAGAGATGAATTCGATTTAATTGAAAGCCATCTTGATTTCCCTAATATGACAGATGATCTACAAGATGATATTCTTGACTTCATTGACCCATATTCTGAAAATGATCATGGAAATAAAATACTTTCACCTTGCTTTATTGGGTTTGTAGATTCCAATTCATTCTCTAATTCAACCAATGAGGATGAGTTTTTTGAAAGCTATATTGATCTGGCTAAAAGATATACAGTTAGTTATTTTAACAAACTTGTAGCCCAAGGGATTGAAATAAAAAAATCTTCACTATTGCTTTTACCTTTTTCATCCACTGATGAACTCGTCCAGCAATTCATTGATTACTTAGGCATTCAAGAATGAATAACTTTTATTATAAACTAGCGAAAAAAATCACCAACTCGGATGGTTACATTAAAGACAGGTCTTTATTATTTAAGTCATATATTAACCTAATGGTTGGCGATAGTGTCAGAATTGATAAAGTCACTGTGAAAAAATTAATTTCCACCTCCCAGATATTTTATTACTCAGATGATGAAGTATTAAAGAAGGAAGGTACAGTAATTTTATCAATGTTGATTGAGGTTTGTGCTATAACATACAATGACATTATTCCAATTGCGAATCATATATATTACAACTCAGGTGACTTTCCTAATATAAGTTTATTGGAGAAAAGATTTCCAGACATATCGTTTAATTTTAACTTATATACAGAAACGGCCAGGCATCTTCGCTTAGAAGCTAATACTGTCCAACAGTTGGCTTTTCCATTGACAAATTTTCAAAAAAAACTTTGGGATGAACTTCGTAACGGTGAAGATGTAATTTCTGTCGCCCCAACTTCAGCAGGAAAAACGCACATTATCCTTAGTTATCTAATTGAGGAGATAATTTCTAGTGACGGAGCTTTTGCCGCTATTGTGGTCCCAACTAGAGCTTTGATTACCGAAGTTTCATCGAAGATTTATGGGATCCTTCAGGAAAAGAGGCATGAGGATAAAGTTGAAATTTGTACAATTCCCAAAGATGAGCAATTTCTTGATAAAACTATTTTTGTTATGACACAGGAAAGATTATATGAAATTCTGCAGCGAGGTGATATTTCATTTAACTACTTGTTTATTGATGAGGCTCATAACATATCCGATGAAAGCCGTGGAGTGCTCTTACACATTACGCTCGAGAAGTTGTTAGAAGATAGTTCCCCTCAAATTATTATAGGCATGCCCTCACCTCAATATGTAAATAGTTTTTCAAGTGTATTTAGAGGCATTTCTTTTTCGAAAAGAATTACATCGCATTCACCAGTTTCGAAAATTCTAATATCAGTAACTCCAAAAAGTAGAAATCTTGTTATTGAGCGTAAGGATACGGGTGATAATATTATTATACCCAAAAAATTCAACGGAACTAAACTTTCTGATATTGCTAAAAGGCTTGGCGGTGGTCAAAGTAATATCATTTATAGAAACCAAACGAACTCATGCGATAATACTGCAGATGAAATAGCTAAGCTGATTGAAGAAGATGTCAATAATCCTAGTCTTGAGGAAGCTGCAGAGTATATCGAGAGCTTTATTCATGAGGAGTATAGTTTAGCTAATAATTTAAGGCGTGGTGTGGCCTTTCATTATGGACCATTACCAACCTCTGTTAGAGTATTGGTAGAAAATTTGGTCAAAGAGGGGCTTGTAAACTATATTGTTTGCACAAGCACCTTAGCCGAAGGTGTTAATTTACCGGCAAAAAATCTTTTTCTTCACGATCCTATAAACCGAGTCCCATATAAACCGTCTACTAGATTGGAAGATGTAAAAATAAATAATATCACGGGGCGAGCTGGTAGGATGCTTGAGCATTTTTCTGGGAATGTTTTCTTGATCGAGCCAGAGAAATGGCAGTATACAGATTATTTTGATGAAACAGAAAAAAAGGAAGACAAAATCCCTACATATTTTAACCTCATGAATAAAAATATGAGTGATATCATTTCAGTTTTAAGAGGTGGCGCGGCTATTGAGGAAAGTGATAATTATAAATTTTATACAGTTGCAAACAAGCTTATCAAGAGTTTCTCAAGTGATGAACTCCACGAAACGTTTTCCTCCCCAGAAATAACCCTTAATAAGTCAGACATTGAAGAATTGAGAAAGTCCGTAAAATTTGCAATTGAATCAATAAAAGTTCCCCAGTTTGTTTTAGAGTCTAATCCTACTATTGGTTACATTCAGCAGAACAAAATTCATAGTTTTTTAAGTAACGTTGATAACCTCAGTCTTTGGTCTTTACCTCATCCTAAATCTGATGAACTATATGATCGTCTGCTTAAAATATGCGACAAATTAATTGAGTTTGGCATATTTAATCCTACAGATTCATACTCCTCATCCTACATTGCTATGATTTCAAGAAAATGGGTTAAAGGATTTAGCCTCAAAGAAATGATTAATGATCAAATTAATTGGGATTTAAATCATAAACCAACAAAATCAAAGGTTAAGGATGATGAAAGTTCTGGGGGTAATATAAATTCATCAGTTAGAAATATAATAAAAGTAATAAATAATGATATTAGATTCAAGCTTTCAAATGCAGTAAAGTGCTATCAATTGCTCCTTGCAGATGTTGCGAACTTGAAGGGGATAGAAGTTCCTTCCGTGAAGTTACATTATTTTCTTGAGATTGGAGCTAGCGAGGAGCGTATGATGTCATTGTTGAATTTAGGTCTATCCAGGGAGGCAGCAAAAGAGCTACATGATAAACTCCCAAGAGGGGTTAGTATTACATCGATAAGTGACCTTGAAAAGGTGCTTGAGAACTTTAGCCAAAATAGCCTCCATGCCATTATGATTAAAGAGATAAGGCATTTAATTAGCCGTGGCTAATTTTTTGAGGTAATCATTGTAGGCATCTTTAAGAACCTGAGAGGAACACTTTTCATCAATAAATTTGTTTCTTGTATTGATTTCTGTTTTGTAGGTTAAAAATGCATTGGAAAAATCTAAGCTTAGGTTTTTCCCATTGTGATCTAATCCTTTTACTTTCAAAACTGAGCAACCATCGTGGTCTGATAGGAAGTTAACTATTTCTAGAATACTCTCCTTAGAAAAATCAGACTCGTTACCTTCATTGATATCTAAGTTAAATGCCAGTTGCATACCTTGCCCAATATAAGGTGCGGAACTAAGCTGTCTAATAAATTCAGGTGCACTTTCTGTTAAGTCATTTAACAAAGAAGAATTTAGATTGAATTGAAGGCTGCTAAACTCAGGAACATTATTGAGAGAATCAAACTCTTTTTCTTTTGGAATTAGATTTATTGATATTTTGTCTGCTCTATTGCTGTTAAATTGCTCAAGAACGAACTTAGCTACACTTTTAACTGTACCACTAGGGCCTGAGGTAAAACCAAATATTACTTTTCTTTCAGGGATGATACACAAAAAATATGGGTCTCCCACAATACCTTGGTTTAAACTTATTCCTGTAATATTTCCATCTTTAGTTGCTTTTGTTTGCCATGTATTTCTCTCTTTAACGACAGTCAGAACGTAAGCATCATCAATGCCATAGCTGTTATCTTGGATTTTAATTAGATGTTTCTTGCCTCTATAATTCATAATCCTTGTTTTACTGTCATCATTTTCAATACTTCTAAAATGAGAGGGGAATGCAGAAAAAAAACCATCGCAAGCGTTAATATTCAAAAATATAACAGTGGTATTTTTCTTAATTTTGTTGTCATTCATAGCCTAAGCCTCAATGAACTCACCAGTAACTGTATAAATTAACAGTATTTTAGCACATCAATCATTAAGTGTCTATTTTAGCATGATAATTAACCTCTTACTCACCTTCCGAGTTTTATACTTAATACTCTCATTGAAGTGATTTAATGTGGAATATCACTTCTTATTAAATCAATGCATCAAAATTTCCATATGGTAACTATCAGGGCACTTAACTTTCTCGACAATTGAGATATTTTTTTGATTCTTGATAACTTAATTGGAGATGAATGATGCCATTTCAACGTTGTGTGGCGGTAGTGCTTTTACTTACCGCAAAATTTGCGATGGGTGTAGAGTCTCACCAAAAAACTGAATTTAAATTCTCAAATTAAAAAAAATTATGAATTGATATCGCTCAATTGGAAGATTGGAATAGAGGAAGCTCAGAGGTTTGAAGATTTAAAATCAACACCGCGAGGACTCCTCTCTCCCAATTTAGATCCATTAACCACACTCGGCATTGAAGCCCGCAACGACGCCGAACGCCGCCACTACGCCGAACTCTGGGTTAAACAAGAATACGAGCGCACCGAAAAAGAGCTCAAATTCCAGCGCGAAGTGGATGCAGCCTGGAAACGCCTCATGCCCAATATGCTGCCGGTTAATATGGGCAACGCCGCAGGTATCGCACATGACTCAAGTGGTCGCTTGGCGCTATTCGTGCGTGAAGCAGATTGCCAGCGCTGCGATGCACGCCTCTCCGCCGTTCTCGCCGATAAACGCCCCGTTGATATCTATCTAGTCGATAGCGAAGGCAGCGATCAGAAACTCCGCAACTGGGCACAGCAGCACCGCATTCCCGCCGAGCAAGTTCGCGAACGACGCATCACCCTGAACCACGACACAGACCGCTATATGCTTCACGGCAACAGCATCAGGCAACTCCTTTACAGCAAAGTAAAGCCTTCTAACCATCACTTTACTGCGAAATGTCTTTAACACTCTGGCACCAACAAGCATTTGTTAAATTATTGGTTTTGCCGATTTACCCAGAATGCATTCATTAATACTGAAGCTATTCCAGTTGAATTTGATTCTCACTTTAGATGTGCTGCGCAATTACAACAGGCATCACTAATCAGTGAACAAGTTACATATATAGCTATTAAAAGTTTGGAACTTCTCCGCAACTCAAAAAATATTAGTTACTAGCGTTAGTCAAACCCATAAGAAACGCTAATAATTAGTTTCTCTAAAATCGATTCACTGTTACTATCACCAAAAGTTACTACATGGATATCGAGGGAACGATGGCACTGAATGGAACACTGATTTTGAACGGCGCGGATTATGTACCGTTCAACCTTTATGGCGTGGGCGTTTTTATGGCGTTCTCAGGTAAAGGCGTTTACATGAACAATGCTGCATGCGGCGCAATTCCCAATGAAGGGCCCATACCACCGGGTAAATACTGGATTGTCGAGCGCGGCGGAGGCGGGATTTTATCTTGGTTAAAAGCGCAGTCTCAGGATCTTTATAACCGTATTTATAACGGTGCTGAGTTTGGTCGTGATGAGTGGTTTGCTTTGTTTAGGGATGACTGGACTATTGATGATGATTCCTGGATTGAGGGAGTCAAACGCGGATTGTTCAGGCTTCATCCAGGCCGCGTATCAGAGGGATGCATTACTTTGGTTCATAACTCAGATTACGCACTGATTCGCGACGCATTACTGCAGACTTCACCTATGCAGGTTCCCTGTATGAAATCCCTGATGGCACGTGGATGGATTGAGGTAATTGCCAGTGGCAATAACAACATTTGTCCGTAGGACATCAAAAGTTATTTTCTATTTCGCTATTTCACTGATTACCGGGCGAATAATAGGCAGCCCTGAAATATGGTTGGATCATAACTTAGCTACTCGCATCGCTAAATTTATTTATGGTGATGGCGAGGTAGGAGCGGATAACTTCTACGACCTTTATTTTTATATATCCGTAATTTGTGTCTTTTCTATAACTACTGTTATTTACATCTCAACAATGAAGTTATTACAAAAAATAAGGAGCAATTAAATGCCAATCCCTCCGTACATGTGGCTCAAAGACGATGGCGGTGCAGACATCAGAGGCTCTGTCGATGTTAATGAGCGCGAAGGTAGTATTGAGATCATCGGCTTAAGTCACGGCATCAACCTCCCGGTAGATACTGCCAACGGCAAGATCACGGGTACTCGCCAACATTCATCAATGCGTATTGAAAAGGAAGTGGATAGTTCAACGCCCTATCTTTATAAAGCCGCTGCTACCGGGCAGACATTAAAGAGCGCCGAAATCCGCTTTTACAATATCAGCGATGCTGGGCAAGAGGTTTGCTACTACACGGTGCTACTGGAAAACGTGAAGATTACTGGCGTTCACTGCGGTGTTCCCAATGTGAAACTATCGGGCAACGATAAAATGAATCACTCAGAAAGCGTTAGCATGCAGTATGAAAAAATCACCTGGCGCATCGTTGATGGCAACATCCAGTACACGGATGCATGGAACGAACGTCCTACTGCTTAACAGAACGCGTGTTACCTCTGGCGATACAGATGCTCAATTTCCGCTTTGAGTCGCAATCGTCGAGCGTTTGTTTGAAGAGTGATGAATCGCAGAAAAGCAAAAACCCAGCCATAAGCTGGGTTTTCTAAATGTTGGTGCCCGGACGCGGAATCGAACCACGGACACGGGGATTTTCAATCCCCTGCTCTACCGACTGAGCTATCCGGGCAACGGGGCGCATTAAACCTTACTGGCGCGGCACCGTCAAACGCTTTTCGGCAAAAATTGACTGACTGATGCCTTTTAAAGCAACCGCCAGACCAACCGGTAAAAAATCATTCTACCTATCGCAGTTATCGATGAATTTTTAATCGCTTGTGCCGATAACCGTGCTGACATCTCATACCAATAATTAAGGTGCACCATGTTCAGCACAATTACATCAGGAATCCTGTCGCGCCTTGCGTGGCAGAAACGCGGTCATAGCCTGGCAACGCTCAATTCGTTGCAGGACGCTATCGCCATGGTCGAATTCACCCCCGAAGGCAAAATTCTCACCGCCAACGATCTGTTTCTGGAGCGCATGGGTTATACGCTCAAAGAGATCGTCGGCCAGCATCACAGCCTGTTTTGCACCGCCGATCAGATCACCTCTCCGCACTATCGCGACTTCTGGCGGCGCCTGAATCGTGGGGAAGGTTTTAGCGACAAATTCCTGCGCGTGGCAAAACACAGCCGTCCCATCTGGCTGGAAGCCAACTATGTGCCGGTGCAGGATCGCAGCGGTCGCGTGATTAAAATCGTCAAGCTGGCGAGCGATATCACCGCGCGCATTATGGATGCGCAGGAGCAGCGCGCGATGACCACCGCCATAGAGCGCTCCATGGCGGTGATTGCCTTCAACTTGCAGGGCGAAGTGTTGATGACCAACGACAACTTCCTGAAAACCATGGGCTACAGCGCGACGGAAGTAGTTGGCGTGCATCACCGCCAGTTCTGTCCGCCAGAGATGCGTGCCAGCGACGAGTATCGCCGCTTCTGGCACAAGCTCAATCAGGGCGAATTTATCTCCGGTCAGTTTCAGCGCGTGAATAAACGTGGCCAAACGGTGTGGTTGCGCGCCACCTACAACCCGGTGTTTAACGAAGCCGGCGAGCTGTACAAAGTGGTGAAGTTCGCCACCGATGTCACCGCGCAGGTAGAGAAGAATCAGCAGGAGCGCGAAGCGGCACAGCAGGCGTATCAAACCGCGCTGCAAACCAGCGAAAGCACGCGACTGGGTGCGACGGTGATTGAAAACAGCGTGCAGACCATGAACGATCTGGCTGGCGAACTGCACGGTATTTCAGGCGATATCAGTAATCTGAGCGACTCATCCGATCGCATTGGCGCCATCGTCGAAAGCATTCGCCGCATCGCCGATCAAACTAATCTGCTGGCGCTCAACGCGGCGGTAGAAGCGGCGCGCGCCGGTCAGCACGGTCGCAGTTTCGCCGTGGTGGCCAACGAAGTGCGTACGCTGGCGGCTAACATCAACCGCGCCACCACCGAGATTGAGAACATGGTGCAGCAGAACCACACATTGGCGGAGAAAGCGCTGAAAGGCATTGCATCTAACCTGAAACGCGCCGATCAAGGCGTGGTGTTAGCGCAGGAAGCGGGCGGCATGATGGCCGATATTCGCGGCAGTTCCAGCGAAGTGGTGCGCGCCATCGGCCACGTTACGGATGCATTGAAAGAGGACTAATTCACTTTCCTACTGCGCCGCTGTTGCCAGCGGCGGCGCTGCAGCTTCCGGCACAAAGATATGGTCAAGGATGTTGCGCATCAGCGGCGCCGCCGTGACGCCTTCGTTGCCGCCGTTTTCCAGAATCAACGCTACCGCTACTTTGGGATCGTTAAACGGTGCAAACGCGGTATAGAAGATGTGATCGCGCAGACGCATCGGCGTCATTTTGGCGTTATACACCTGATTCTGCTTGAGGCTGAAGACCTGCGAGGTGCCCGATTTGGCCGCAATGCCGTACGGCGCGGTGTGGAAATATTTGTAGCCGGTGCCGTTTGGCGCATTTGCCATACCGAACATGGCGTGGCGCACCAGCGACCAGTACGGCGATTTGGCATCGCCAATCTGCGCCTGCGGTAATTTCGGCTGATACGGCTGCATGTCGGTGCCACGCTGTGATTTCTCCAGCAGATGCGGATTGATCACCCGACCGTTGTTGATCAGCGCCACCATCGCTTTCACCATCTGAATCGGCGTGGCCACCCAATAACCTTGCCCAATACCGACCGATACGGTATCGCCCTGATACCACACATGTTTGTGCACCTTTTGCTTCCACTCCCGGCTCGGCAGCAAGCCTGCGTACTCTTCGTTGAGATCGATGCCGGTCGATTTGCCGTAGCCAAACTGGCTCAGCATGGTGTGGATGCGATCGATACCCATCATGAACGCCACCTGATAGAAGAAGGTGTCGGCGGACTCCTCAATCGCGCGCGTGACATCCAGCATGCCGTGGCCCGATTTTTTCCAGTCGCGATATTTGCGATCGGTGCCCGGCAGCGTCCAGGTTGGCGCGCCGAAGAAGGTGGTGCCCGGCGTAATCACTTTGGTGAGCAGCGCGGACATCGCCATATACGGCTTTACCGTCGAGGCTGGCGGATACAAACCCTGGGTGACGCGGTTAATCAGCGGCAAGTCTTTATCCTGCAGCAGGGTTTTATAGGCTTTATAGCTGATGCCTTTAACGAACGGATTGGGATCGTAGCTCGGCGCGGAGACCATCGCCAGCACGCTGCCGTCGTGCGGATCTTCAATCAGTGCCGCCGCGCGTTGCCCCGCCAGCTGGCTCTCAACATATTGCTGCAGATGGAGATCGAGCGTTAGCGTGATGTTTTGTCCGGCAACCGGCGGCACCTCTTTCAGCACGCGTACAATGCGGCCGTGATTATCCACCTCCACTTCCTGATAGCCGGTTTTGCCGTGCAGCAGCGATTCGTAATAGCCCTCAATGCCCTGCTTACCGATGTTGTGGTCGGCGGCATAGTTCTCGCCCACGCCCTGGGCGTTCAGACGTTTGTAGTCGTTATCGTTGATTTTCGAGACGTAGCCGAGCACATGCGCCAGATCGGCGCCGTAAGGATATTCGCGGTCCTGATAGGTATCGACGGTGACGCCGCTAAAGCGGAATTGATTGACGGCGAAGCGCGCCACTTCTTCGTCAGTCAGTTCGGCTTTCAGTTCAACCGGCTTGTAGCGGCTGTTCTGCTTGAGTTCATGCTCGAAGGTTTCGATCTCTTCTGGCGTCAGATCGACAATCGGCGTTAGCGCTTTTAGCGTTGCCTGCATGTCGGCGATTTTGTACGGCGTGATGTGAATGTCATACCAGCTGACGTTACGCACCAGCGGGATACCGTTGCGATCGAAAATCAGCCCACGCGTCGGCGCAATGGGGATCATTTTGATGTCGTTCTCATTGGATCGCGTTTGGTAATAGCTGTGCTGATCAACCTGCAGGCGATACAGGTTGATGCCTAAAATGGTAAAGCAGATGACAACCAGGGCAAAAGCGACAATCGCACGGCGGGCAAACAGCTTTTCTTCTGCTTCGAAATTACGAAAATTCATCAGGTGGGCTTAGTCTCTTTGTTATCACGCTAATGATAAGCAGAGAATGTTTCAGAGCCAGCACGAAGATGCACAAGCCTGGGTAAAAGTGTGTCAGATGTTTACGGTGGGATGAGATTGTGCCGTTTGGTGAGGAGGCTGCGGTCTGGTGAGATGGGTGCGGTCTGGTGCCCTCACCCCGGCCCTCTCCCACGGGAGAGGGAGACGCTGCCATAGGTGAGATTGACGCCTAACAGTTCCCTCTCCCGCTTGCGGGAGAGGGTTAGGGTGAGGGCCAGGCCAGGGAAAAAGAACTCAATCCCCCAGCAGCACCGACTCCAGCGCGATCTTAATCATATCGTTGAAGGTGGTCTGGCGTTCAGCCGCGGTGGTCTGCTCGTGGGTGCGGATATGATCCGACACGGTGCAGATAGTCAGCGCTTTCGCACCGAACTCCGCCGCCACGCCGTAAATACCCGCCGCTTCCATTTCCACGCCCAGAATGCCGTACTTCTCCATCACGTCGAACATCTGCGGATCTGGCGTATAGAACAGATCGGCCGAGAAGATGTTACCCACGCGTGCATCAACGCCCAGCGCTTTGGCCGCGTCCACCGCGTTGCGCACCATGTCGAAGTCCGCGATTGCGGCGAAGTCATGATCCTTGAAGCGCATACGGTTCACTTTGGAATCGGTGCAGGCACCCATCCCAATCACCACGTCACGCAGTTTCACGTCAGCGCGCACCGCACCGCAAGAACCCACACGGATGATCTTCTTCACGCCGAAATCGGTGATCAGCTCTTTGGTGTAGATCGAGCAGGATGGAATGCCCATGCCGTGACCCATTACCGAAATTTTGCGGCCTTTATAAGTACCGGTGTAACCCAGCATGCCGCGCACGTTGTTCACTTCTACCGCATCTTCGAGGAAGGTTTCCGCAATGTGCTTCGCGCGCAGCGGATCGCCCGGCATCAGCACGACGTCCGCGAAATCACCCATTTCTGCATTAATATGAGGCGTTGCCATGATTATTTTCCTTATAAAAATTGGTGCGCTGTTTTACAGCATGCTCTTGCCGTAGTCCATGCTGGACAGGCCGAAATATGTTGCGATGGTCTGTCCGATATCGGCGAAGGTATCGCGGTATCCCAGCGAACCTGGCTTCACATGCGGGCCGTAGATCAGAATCGGAATGTGCTCGCGCGTATGTTCGGTGCCTTCCCAGCTGGGATCGCAGCCGTGATCGGCGGTGAGGATCAGAATGTCACCCTCTTTCACCAGTTCCATCAGCTCGGGTAAGCGACGATCGAATAACTCCAGCCCGCCCGCGTAACCGGCGATATCACGACGATGCCCCCACGTTGAGTCAAAATCAACGAAGTTAGTGAACACAATTGAGGTATCAGGCGCTTTTTTCATCTGCTCAATGGTGGCATCGAACAGCGCGTCTAAACCGGTCGCTTTCACTTTCTGCGTGATGCCCTGCTCGGCGTAGATATCGGCGATTTTACCTACCGAAATCACTTCACCGCCCTTCTCATCGACCAGTTTTTTCAGCATGGTCGCCGATGGCGGTTCTACCGCGAGATCATGACGGTTGCCGGTACGCTCGAAGTGTCCGGCTTTGTCGCCAACAAACGGACGCGCAATCACGCGGCCAATGTTGTAGCCACCTTTCGTCAGCTCTTCACGGGCGATTTCGCACAGTTCATACAGGCGCTCGAGGCCAAAGGTCTCTTCGTGGCAGGCAATCTGGAATACCGAGTCCGCCGAAGTATAGAAAATCGGCTTGCCGGATTTCATATGCTCTTCGCCGAGCTGGTCGAGAATTACCGTTCCTGAAGAGTGACAGTTGCCGAGATAGCCCGGCAGATCGGCGCGTTTCACCAGGATATCCAGCAGTTCCTGCGGGAAGCTGTTCTCTTTGTCGCTGAAGTAGCCCCAATCAAACAGCACTGGCACGCCGGCGATTTCCCAGTGGCCCGACGGCGTATCTTTACCCGACGACAGTTCGCTGGCGTAAGCGTACGCACCGATGATTTCCGCGTTGGGATCGAGGCCTGGCGGGAAGCGACCGGTGGAAAGCTCAGCGGCTTTGCCGAGTCCTAATTTAGTCAGGTTAGGTAAGTGCAGCGGGCCTTCGCGACCTTCATTGGCGCGGCCTTCGAAACACGCTTCGGCGATATGGCCGAGGGTGTCCGATCCTTCATCACCGAATTTATCGGCGTCTTTGCTGGAACCGATCCCGAAGGAGTCGAGAACCATAATAAAAGCACGTTTCATGCAAGTCTCCTGCGCAATGCGCGATGACAAGTCAAAAAAAAGCGATCAGATCAGTATACCCGAACGGCCGCTGCCTGGCACGCAGAAGCGCCAGTTATTCACTGACGCGACGATAAACCACCGGCGTCATCGCTGGCGCGCTGTCACTCAAGGTGATGGCGGCTTTCACCGCAGCGGCGGCCTGCTGCCACTGCGCTTCCGAACTGGCGTGAATGATGGCCAGCGGGCGCTGCGCGTCAATCTGGGTGCCGAGCGTGGTCATGTCACTCAGGCCGACGCTGTAATCAATGCTGTCACTGGCGCGCTGACGTCCGCCGCCAAGCGACACCACCGCCATGCCGAGCGCGCGCGTATCCATGGCGCTGACAATGCCAGCACCCTCGGCGTAAACCGCTTTGCTCAGGGTTGGCGCCGGCAAATAGCTGTCCATGCGCTCAATGAAATCTGCCGGACCATTTTGCGCCGCCACCATGCGGGCGAACACTTCAGCGGCCTTGCCGTTATCCAGCACCTGCTGCAGTTTTTTGCGCGCTTCGGTATCGTTCTCCGCCAGTTTGCCGGAGATCAGCATTTCTGAGCACAGCGCCATCGTCACTTCCAGCAAGCGTGGATTGCGTGCAACGCCGGTCAGGAACTGCACCGCTTCACGTACTTCCAGCGCATTTCCGGCAGTGGAAGCCAGTACCTGATTCATGTCGGTCAGCAGCGCGGTGGTTTTGCAGCCTGCACCGTTCGCCACGCCGACAATCGCCTGCGCCAGATTTTCTGACGCTTCGAAGGTCGGCATAAAGGCACCGGAACCCACTTTGACGTCCATCACCAGCGCATCCAATCCTTCCGCCAGTTTTTTAGCGAGGATCGAGGCGGTGATCAGCGGAATGGAATCGACGGTGGCGGTGATATCGCGCGTAGCGTAGAAACGCTTGTCGGCCGGCGCCAGCGAGTTGGTCTGGCCAATAATCGCGATGCCGACATCTTTAATGATTTGGCGGAAACGATCGTCGCTGGGGAAGATATCAAAGCCAGGAATCGCTTCCAGTTTATCCAGCGTGCCGCCAGTATGGCCCAGACCGCGACCGGAGATCATCGGCACGTAGCCGCCGCAGGCCGCCACCATCGGACCGAGCATCAGCGAAGTCACATCGCCCACACCGCCGGTGGAGTGCTTATCCACAATCGGGCCGTTGAGATTCAGCGATTTCCAGTTCAGCACCGTGCCGGAATCACGCATCGCCATGGTTAACGCCACGCGCTCTTCCAGCGTCATATCGTGGAAATAGATGGTCATCGCCAGCGCGGCGATCTGGCCTTCCGAGACGCTGTTGTCGCGCACGCCGTTGATGAAAAAGCGAATCTCCGCTTCACTCAGCGCCTGGCCGTCGCGTTTTTTACGAATAATTTCTTGTGGCAGGAACACGGTTGCCTCCCTGGAATGAGGAGGTCGCCATAAATGGCGACCCTACAAAGAATGGATTGAACTTAGTAGCCCGCTTTGCTGGTCGCGGTTTCGTGGCCCAGCGTGTTGAGCAGGCTTGCCAGCAGGCTGGAAGCGCCAAAGCGGAAATGACGCGCATCGGCCCAGCCCTGGCCCAGAATGTCGTCGGCCAGTTTCAGATACAGCGCCGCGTCTTCAGCGGTGCGCACGCCGCCCGCCGGTTTGAAACCAACCTGCTGCTGCACGCCTTTATCTCGAATCACCTGCATCATGATCGCCGCTACGTCGGGCGTAGCGTTGACCGGCACTTTACCGGTAGAGGTTTTGATGAAATCGGCACCGGCATCTATCGCGATTTCCGAAGCGGCACGGATCAGCGCTTCGTCTTTCAGCTCGCCGCTTTCGATAATCACTTTCAGCAGCACGTTGGCTTCTGCGCAGGCGGCTTTACAGGCTTTCACCAGCTCGAAACCGATGTCGCGGTTGCCCGCAATCAGTGCGCGATACGGGAACACCACGTCGACTTCGTCGGCACCGTAGGCGATTGCCGCACGGGTTTCGACCAGTGCGATCTCGATGTCATCGTTGCCATGCGGGAAGTTGGTCACGGTGGCGATGCGGATGTCCGGTGTGCCCTGTTCACGCAGCGCTTTACGCGCCGCCGGAATGAAACGCGGATAGATACAGATAGCTGCGGTGTTACCGGCTGGTGATTTCGCCTGACGGCACAGCGCGATCACCTTCTCGTCGGTGTCATCTTCATTCAGGGTGGTTAAATCCATCAGTTGCAGTGCGCGCTGTGCGGCTGCTTTAAGGTCGGTCATGATGCTCTCCAAAAGTCAGACCGGCAGGCACAACCCACCGGGCAATGTGATAATTCTAACAATTACCGTGACGATGAATTGCGCCTCACGTCACACAGAAAAGAAAACCTGTCATTAAAATACAATTATTTAGTGATAAATATCACAAATAATTGCTGATCAGGCCAAAATATCGGCCAACCTGCCGTTGTTATTATTATCACAAAAAAAGACGTAAAAGTGTACTTCCCGCTTTAATACTGTAGCTAATCGGGCGTAAGGCAGCGTAAATGCAGAATCTGTCGGGGAGGATCAGGCAGGCAGAGCAAACAGGCGCAGGCTGTTTTGCCATAATGCGTCGGCAATCACCTCGGGCGATTCGCTGCGAAGCTGGCACAGCACGTCAAACACGTTGCGCGCCCGCTCCGGACGGTTAGGCTGGCCCTGAAAACCTTGCAGCGGCATATCGGGCGCGTCGGTTTCCAGCAACAGGGAATGTAGCGGCAGGTTGGCGATGGTATTGCGGGTTTTGCTGGCACGTTCATAGGTAATGGTGCCGCCGACGCCAATCGCATAGCCGAGCTGAATAAAGCGCTCGGCCTGCTGCTGGCTGCCAGCAAAACCGTGCACGACGCCACGGCGCGGCAGATCGTGACGACGCAGGTGCACAGCTAACTGATCGTGGGTGCGCCGCGAGTGCAGAATCACCGGCAGATCGTACTGCTTCGCCAGCTTAAGCTGCTTATCAAGCAGCCGCGTCTGCTTAGCGAATTGCGCCTCCTGCATATAGAGATCGAGACCGATCTCGCCGATCGCCACACGCTTGCTATCTGGCTTCTTCAACCAGCTTTCGAGCTCGCCAAGATGCGCATCTTCCTGATGCTGTGCAATGTTGATCGGATGCAGGCCCAATGCGGCATATAGCGCGTCATGCTGCTGCGCCAGCTGACTAACCAACGCAAAACGGCTGGCATCGACACTTGGCACAATGATACGTTCCACACCCGCCTGCGCCGCGCGCGCAATGCTGGCGGGTGCCGCATCAACGAACGGTGGAAAATCAAAGTGACAATGGGTGTCGATAAACTTCATGCCAGCGAGCCTTTATCAAAATCAGCATCGTTTTCCGCCAGCGCGGGCGTAATCAACGGGCGATTGTCGGGTGCATTGGCGACGGCAGCCGGCGGCGTTACCGTGGTTGAACGCACCAGCGGTTCGGCATCACTGAGCCATTGGCCGAGCGTGGCGAGGAAATAGCGTCCGCTGCGGCGACCTAAATGGTAATCCTGATTGAGCGATGACAAACGGCTGCCGAGCGCCATGCTCGCCAGCGGCTTCGGCGGGCAGATTTCAATGATGCGCAGGTTATCCGGTGGCTGTTCAATGAACTGCTGGATTTCACGATAGCTCTCTTCATGCTGATGCAGGACGTTGATCATCGGCTGCAATGCGCTATCGGACAAAAAGCGCTCCATGCGTTTGAACCACTTCGGCGTATACGACATCTGCGACGGCACGGTGCGGATCACCACGATGGTATCCGCGCCACGCCGTGCCGCTTCACGCACCGGGATCGCATCGCTGATGCCACCATCCAGATAGCTCACGCCATCCATCTGCACACCGCTGCGGTAGAAGCCGGGAATCGCGCTGGAGGCTTTGATGATGTCATGCCAGTTGGTGCTGGTCGGGTTGAAGTACTCAGCGCGATAATCGTCACTGCGGCAAGCGCACATATAGAACTCGCTGCCTTTGGCAAACAGCCCTTCGGCGGTGGTGAGCGCCAGCGGAAATTCCTGTTTGGTGATATCGATCAGCCAATCCAGATCGATAAGATGTCCTCCGCGCACGAAACGCAGCGGATCGAAAAACAGTTTGCTGGTGGTGTAACGGGAGATCACGCGTCGTGCGTAGCCAGGTTGGCCGCAGACAAAAGCAGAAAGATTTTGTGCACCGGCTGAGGTGCCAAGCATCAGTTGAAAGGGATTGAATCCAGCGCGTTGAAACTCATCCAGTACGCCCGCAGTGAAGATGCCACGTTGGCCGCCGCCTTCGCACACTAAGGCAATTTTGTTGGATTTGAAGGGAGTTAAAGCCAGCGGTTCAAATGAACCTAACGTCAGCGGAATACGAGTACCCAATGGATGTCCCTCAGTGTTTGCTCTGAGGGAGCTGCCTGAGCAGCATCCCGGAGAACCAGTCATTGTCGTTCCCTGACCAATTGCGTCTGCAATCGTTGCGGCTTCATAGTATGCCGCAAATGACCGGTCTCCGCTTTACGTAACTCGCGGGTTAGCGTCTATGACGCAAGTAGTCAGGGTCGTTTGCGCCCGGTAAACAGGCTCACGAGGAACAGAATAATACCGACAATGAAGACAATTTTAGCTGCCCATGCTGCCGTACCCGCCAAACCGCCGAAACCTAATGCTGCAGCAATCAGAGCGATGACCAGAAAGATAATACCCCAACGAAACATAAGCCTCTCCTTTACCATTGTGAAAATCGAACTGCTTATTTACACCTTTGTTTTTATTACGAAACGGCACCAGCAGGTGCCGAGTCGCCCGCGTTAAGATTTCACCTTCAGGTCATTCTTCACGCTTTTCACGCCTTCAATGGCTTTGGCGATTTTCTCAGCACGATCGGACTGTGCCTGATTCGCCACTTCCCCAGATAACTGCACCACGCCATCGGTGGTTTCCACCTTAACGTTGCGCGATGGCACAATGTCATCTGCTAAAAGCTTAGCTTTAATTTCGCTGGTGGTGGCGGTATCACCGGCATAACCCTTCAGCGAAGCATTTTTGCTGTCTTTAACGTGCAGTTTGTCACTGACGGATTTCACACCTTCGACTTTCTGCACCAGCGCGACGGCTTTTTCAGCCTGATCCTGAGAGGCAACGAAGCCGCTCAAGGTCACCACGCCATCATGCGTCTTGACGGAGATATCCGTACTTTTAATCGCTTCATCATCCACTAGCGCCGCTTTGGCTTTCGCAGTGATGCCGCTGTCATCCATATAACCATCGACTTTTTTCATTGAGCTATCGATTTTCGAACCCGCGCTGTCGGAGGTTTGCTGTGCTTTCTGCGACAGTGATTCATCTGCAAACGCCGCGCCGCTCAGCAGAGCAGAACCGGCCAGGGCAGCAATCAGGGTTTTGGCAATCTTAGTCTTATTCATCGATATCATCCTTCTATCAGTTAACTCATCCGTTATCGCGGATGCGCCAGCAACGAACGGCGTTGCTGAGTTAGTGGACGTAATGAAACCCGAAAGGTCTCTTTTCTCGTCCGACAGGATAATAGTAGTAGGGATTACAGCTTTTGCTGGCTCTTGTGGTTGATATATCGCCAAAAAGAGAAAAAAACAGCGGAATTAGGAGGAGTCTGTATCCGATAAAACAGGGCCAGTGAAAACCACTGACCCTGCTGGCAACGCCGATTAGTGCTCGCGCGTTTTGCGGAATCTCACGTCAGGATAACGCTCCTGGGTGATATTGAGGTTCACCATGGTTGGCGCGATATAAGTGAGGTTATCACCGCCATCCAGCGCCAGGTTCACTTCGTTTTTACGCTGGAAATCATCGAATTTTTTCGCGTCATCACACTCAACCCAACGAGCGGTTGAGACGTTGATGGCTTCGTAAATCGCTTCAACGTTGTATTCGCTTTTCAGGCGCGCCACCACCACTTCGAACTGCAGCACACCGACCGCGCCGACGATCAGATCGTTGTTATGTACCGGACGGAACACCTGCACCGCGCCCTCTTCCGACAGCTGCACCAGCCCTTTCAGCAGCTGTTTCTGCTTCAGCGGATCGCGCAGACGAATGCGGCGGAACAGCTCTGGCGCGAAGTTCGGAATGCCGGTGAACTTCATGTTTTCACCCTGAGTAAAGGTGTCGCCGATCTGGATGGTGCCGTGGTTGTGCAGACCAATGATGTCGCCCGGATAGGCCTCTTCCACGTGCGAACGGTCGCCCGCCATAAAGGTCAGCGCATCGGAGATCACCACATCTTTACCGGTACGCACCTGACGTAGCTTCATGCCTTTTTCGTACTTGCCGGACACCACACGCATAAATGCCACGCGGTCGCGGTGTTTCGGGTCCATGTTTGCCTGGATCTTAAACACGAAGCCGCTGAATTTCTCTTCTTTCGCTTCCACCAGACGGGTGTCGGTGTTGCGCGGCATCGGACGTGGCGCCCACGAAACCAGGCCATCGAGCATATGATCGACGCCGAAGTTACCCAGCGCGGTACCGAAGAATACCGGGGTGATTTCGCCGCTCAGGAACAGCTCCTGATCGAACTCGTGCGAAGCGCCCTGCACCAGCTCCAGCTCATCGCGCAGCTGCTGTGCCAGATCTTCACCTACCGCCGCGTCCAGCTCTGGATTCGCCAGACCTTTAACAATGCGCACTTCCTGAATGGTGTGGCCTTTACCGGTTTGATACAGGTAGATTTCGTCGTTATAGAGGTGATAAACCCCTTTAAACAACTTGCCGCAGCCAATCGGCCAGGTGATTGGCGCACAGGCAATCTTCAGCTCGCTCTCCACTTCATCCAGCAGCTCCATCGGATCGCGGATGTCACGGTCGAGTTTGTTCATGAAGGTGATGATCGGCGTATCACGCAGGCGCGTCACTTCCATCAACTTGCGGGTACGATCTTCGACGCCTTTCGCGGCATCGATCACCATCAGGCAGCAGTCGACCGCCGTCAGCGTTCGGTAGGTATCTTCGGAGAAGTCTTCGTGTCCTGGAGTATCCAGCAGGTTAACGAGACTATCGCGATACGGAAACTGCATCACCGAGGTGGTGATGGAGATACCACGTTGTTTCTCCATCTCCATCCAGTCTGATTTCGCGTGCTGATTGGAGCCGCGGCCTTTGACGGTACCGGCGGTTTGAATCGCCTGTCCGAACAGCAGCACTTTTTCGGTGATTGTGGTTTTACCGGCGTCCGGGTGCGAGATGATCGCAAAGGTACGGCGGCGCGCCACTTCTTCTAAAAAGGGAGCATTAGACATGAGTGAATTCTTCTTCAAGGGCAACGCGCGGACGGCGCGCTGCGATAAATCGTTTCGGGGTCATTCCGCGGGATAACGCGGCCAATGGCGACGCAGTAGCGTCAGTTCACAGCAAGAGGTGCGCGATCTACATTGGCGGCAGTCCTGAAATCCCATCAGTAATTGAGGCGGCATAGCATACAATATTTCGCCGAGGGGGGGAATCGCTGGCCAGGGCGAGGGGAAACAATCACAACTAACCCAGAACCCGCACCACCGCCGCCTTAAAGATCTTCACGCCAATCTCCAGCGAGCTCAATTCAAAGCGCATATCAGGATGATGCAGGCCCGGCACCAGATTGGTTCCCAGCCCCCAGAAACCGGCTTTCACCTGCGGATTTTTCACCGGGTAATAGAAGAAATCCTCGCTGCCCGGTGTGGTTTTAGTATCCAGCAGCCCCTCTTCGCCCAGTACATCAACAATCGCCGCGCGAATCACCGCAGTGGCTTCCTCGTGAATTTCCGCGGCCGGCATCTCTTTCAGCACCACCACGTCCGCCGAGGCACCCAGCGCCGCCACGCTGTGCTGAATCGCCAGCGTCACCTTCTCTTTCAGCAGGTCCATAGGCGCGTTTTCCTGCGAACGCAGATCCCACACCACGCGCGCCTCATCCGGCACCGAGTTGGTCACACCGGCATCACACAGGAAGCGCGTCGCTTTGACGCTCCAGGTTAAACCTGGCGGCAGATGGATAGCGTTAACCGCCTGCACCGCTTGTACCGCCGCGTCCAGCGCGTTAACGCCCAAATGCGGACGCGCGGCGTGCGCGGGAGTCCCTTTAATCGTCGCTTCCAGCGTACTGCAGGCTGAGTAGATCACCGCCGGCGTCGCCTGCCCCACGTGACACTCCTCCAGCGGGCGCACATGGAAGCCAAGAATCATCTCCACATCATCAAGCGCGCCGCCTTCTATCATCGCCAGCGCCCCGGCACCCAGTTCTTCGGCTGGCTGGAACAGCAGTTTCAGGCGTCCTCTCTTAATTGCGCCCTCTTTCAGCAGCTGTTGCGCCGCCGACAGCACCACCGAGGAGTGACCATCGTGACCGCAGGTGTGGCGAGCACAAGCCACGCCATTAATGATATGCCCCAGCGCATCCATATCCGCACGCAGCGCCAGCACCGGGCCAGGTTTGCCGCTGTCGATTTCCGCCACAATGCCGGTGGTGTTATTGATGCTGCGCGTCACTTTAATGCCGGCGCTTTCCAGCTGATCGGCAATATAAGCAGAGGTTTTAAATTCCTGAAAACCCAGCTCGGGGATTTCATGCAGATAATGGTAATGCTCTAAGACGTTGGACACCGCTAAGCTCCTGACAAGTAAAGGCAAGCCTCAGCATCGCCCGATGTGCAGCTATAATCAATCCAGCGTGAATGAAAATTAGTCAAAGTTGAGAACTCCTCGCATTCAACAAGTGGAATAATTCCATTTACAATCAATAAGATAAATTCAACCTTTTTACGAAAAAGCCTTCACAAAAAAGTATAGATTGATGCATAATTCGCCGTACTTCACTTAATAAATTAAAAAGGAATCAGCCATGTTAACCGCTGAAATGACCTCTCGTTTGAACGACCAGCTGAACCTCGAATTCTTCTCTGCCAACCTGTATCTGCAGATGAGCGCCTGGTGCAGCGATAAAGGCTACGAAGGTGCCGCTTCATTCCTGAAAATGCACTCACGCGAAGAGATGCAGCACATGCAGAAGCTGTTCGATTACGTCAGCGATGCAGGTGCTCTGCCGGTTCTGGGCAGCATTGCCGCACCGGCAATTAGCTGGACTTCACTGAATGACGTGCTGGAAGAAGCGCTGAAGCATGAGCAGCTGATCACCAAAAAAATCAACGAGCTGGTGCACACCGCATTAACCACCCAGGATTACTCAACCTTCAACTTCCTGCAGTGGTACGTGGCAGAGCAGCATGAAGAAGAGAAACTGTTCAAAACCGTGCTGGATAAACTGGCGCTGGTGGGCAACAAAGGCGAAGGCCTGTTCCTGGTGGACAAAGATCTCGGCCACATGTCCGTCGACGGCCACGGCGCATAATAATAAAGATTACACACAGCAAAACAGCAAACGCCCGACACGTCGGGCGTTTTTTTATGGCTGCGTTTAACATTGCGCAATAAATTGCGCCGCTACACTACATGCACGAATCTGTAGCGACGCGATTGATCGCGCGATTTTAATCCAGCTTTTTCAAACGCAGTTCCGATGGCTGTGGACGCCCAAAGAAATAGCCCTGGAACAGCGTACAGCCCTCTTCGCGCAGCTTGGCGAACTGCTCGCTGCTCTCCACACCTTCGGCGGTGATCTGAATATCCAGGCTGCGGCTCATGCCGGTAATGGCGCGGATAATCGCCAGCGCCTCGCGGCTGTCGCCCATATCGTTGATAAACGACTTGTCGATTTTGATCTTGTCGAACGGGAACGATCGCAAATAGCTCAGCGATGAATAGCCGGTGCCAAAATCATCCAGCGCAATCTGCACGCCAAGGGTTTTCAGGCTTTGCAGCGTGCGGATATTGCCAAGCGTATCGTCCAGCAGTACCGATTCGGTGATCTCCACTTCCAGCCGATGCGGCGCCAGCCCTGATTCCCGTAGCGCCCCTTCCACCACCGAAACCAGCGAGCTGTTCTTGAACTGCAGCGGCGACAGGTTAACCGACACCGATTGTTGCGTGCCCCAGCTCTGCGCTTCGCGGCAGGCTTCATACAGCGCATACGCGCCGAGCATATGGATCAAGCCGGTCTCTTCAGCAATGGGGATGAAATCATTCGGCATGATCAGCCCCTTAATCGGGTGATGCCAGCGCATCAGCGCTTCATAGCCAATAATGCCTTTCTCGTCGGTGATCGGTTGGTAATAGAGTTTGAGCTGGCGACCGGTGATCGCTTCCCGCAGATCGTTCTCGATCACGCGACGGCTGCGCGCCTGATCGTCCATCTCCATGGTGAAGTGCTCGAAGCGGTTGCGCCCATTGCGCTTGGCTTCATACAGCGCCATGTCGGCGCAGCGCAGCATATGTTCCGGCGTATTGGTGGCTTGCGAGGTCAGCGCGATGCCAACGCTCAAGCCCACCGACAAGTTATGCCCTTCCACGTTAATCGGCGGACGAATCGCTTCGATCAAACGTTGTGCCACCACCGCCGCTTCATCCGCGCTGCGCACATTCGGCAGCACAATGGCAAACTCATCGCCGCCAATGCGCGCCAGGGTATCGTGATCGCGCAGCGCAGTTCGCAGGCGCTTTGCCACCACGCGCAGCAGGTCGTCACCAATCTGGTGGCCGAGCGCATCGTTGACGTTTTTAAAGTTGTCGAGATCGAGACACAGCGTGGCGCTGGTCTGGCCGTTCTGGTTATCCACGCGCAGCGCTTCGCTCAGCTTCTGGCGGAACAGCACGCGGTTTGGCAGGCTGGTGAGGTTATCGTGGTGCGCCATATGGCGGATGCGCGCATCGGCTTCGCGCTGGTCGGTCACATCTTCCACAATCAGCATCACATAGTTCTGCCGCATATCTTTGCCACTGATGGTGGTAGCGCGGGTATGCAAAATGCGCTCGCCGCTGGCGGTTAGCATCAGCTGTTCGCGCGCATGAATACCTTCGCTGCGCAAGGCCACATCCGCCAGGCTATTGAAGTAATCCCCCAGCTCGGCCGACATGCACTCATGCGGACGTTTATGCATGATCAGCGCTTTATTGACGCCAAACAGCTGCTCGGCTTTGTCATTCACCATCAAAATTTCGCGGCTGATGGCGTCTTCAACAATCACGCACGACGGAATATTACTGATGATGGTGTCGAGGAAGCCCGATAGCTCAGACATCTTCGCGCTCTGCGTCTGCGCTAAATCGCGTGCACGCAGCAGCTGCTGCTCATTCTCACGCCGTTCAGTGATATCGCGGGTAATTTTGGCGAAACCAATCAGTTTACCGGTTTCATCGTTGATGGCCTCGATAACCACATGCGCCCAAAACGCCGAGCCGTCTTTGCGGTAGCGCCAGCCCTCATCTTCGAAACGGCCGGTTTTTAACGCAATCCCGAGGTTGGCTTCAGGCGCGTTAGCATTGCGTTCGGCGGAGCTATAAAACACCGAGAAGTGCTGACCGACAATCTCATCGGCGATATAGCCTTTAGCGCGCTGAGCACCACTATTCCAGTTCACCACGCGGCCCTGCACATCCAGCATATAGATGGCGTAATCGCGCACGCCCTCCACCAGCAGGCGGAAGTTTTTCTCCTGCTCATGCTGTTTGCGCAGCAGCGCCTGCTGCTCGGTACAGTCGCGGGTGATTTTGGCGTAGCCGATCAATTTACCGGCATCATCGCGAATCGCATCAATAATCACGTGCGCCCAGAACGCGCTGCCATCTTTGCGATAGCGGTAGCCTTCATCTTCGAAACGGCCGGTTTTAAACGCGATGGTGAGGTTTTTTTCCGGGATGTGATTGAGGCGATCCTGTGCGCTATAGAAGCGTGAGAAGTGCTGTCCGACGATCTCTTCGGCCACGTAGCCTTTCGCGCGCTGGGCGCCTACGTTCCAATTTTCAACGTTGCCGTCCAAATCGAGCATATAGATGGCGTAATCGCTGACGCCCTCCACCAACATGCGAAAGCGCTGCTCCTGCTCGCGCTGTTTACGCTGTTGTTCCTGCTGTTCGGTGCAGTCGCGGGTGATTTTGGCAAAACCTAACAGCTCGCCATACTCATCCCGAATCGCGTCGATCACCACATGCGCCCAAAACGCGCTGCCATCTTTGCGATAGCGCCAGCCTTCGGTTTCGAAGCGCCCCGTCGCTGTTGCCACCGCCAGCCCGCGCTGCGGCGCGCCGTTTTTACGATCGTCTTCGCTGTAGAACAGCGCAAAATTCTTCCCAACAATTTCATCGGGCGTGTAGCCTTTGGCGCGTTGTGCCCCGGCGTTCCAGTTCGCCACGGTGCCATCGGGTTTGAGCATGTAAATGGCGTAATCCACCACGCTCTGCACCAATAATCGGTACATGACGTCAGAGTTATTATTCATTGTTATTCGCCTATTGCTGGCCTGGTATTATTCAGAAATATTAAGAAAATTCTTAATTAGCATGCAGACTTAAGCGCAAATACGCAGCGCTGACAAGCGCTATTCATCCACAGACAAATGTTGGTAGGTCAGTTATCGGCAGTGGCGAGAAAATGTTCAGCGGGATACTTCAACAATCAGCAACTGTTGACGGTAAAAACCGTTATGCCTGCCACGGCAAAACGCCCTGCGGCAGGCGGCGCGTCAGCCTGGTAGCAAGCGCCATTAATAAGAAAACCACGAGGATCATCAGGCAGCCCACCGCCGCCGCCAGCGAAGCCGATCCGCCTTCATCAAGAAACACGATGGTCGGTCCGATAGTTTGCGTTTGCGAGGTCACCAGCAGTATCGAGACCTGAATCTCATTCAGCGCCGTGAGAAATACCAGTACGCTGCCGGCCAGGGCCGACGGCGCCGCCAGCGGCAGTAAAATATCGCGCATGCGGCGCATGAAACCCGCACCGCACAACCGCGCTGCTTCATCCAGCGCCGGTTCCAGTTGCGCAAATCCCGCCAGCGTCGGACGCAACACCAGTGCGAGAAAGTTCGCCAGATAAGCGGCAAGGATGATCCATACCGTGCCGTACAGCGAAATATTGATCATCGGCAGCGGACGCAGAAAGAACAGCATCGCCGCCACGCCGGTGACAATGCCCGGCAGCGCGTAGGTCAGTTCACTTGCCAGCCACAGGCCGCGCACTAATTTGCTGCGACGCCAGCTGAGAAAGTAAGCGAGAAACAGCGCGCAGAAGGTCAGCAGCAGCGCCGTTAGCGTGGTCAAGCCCAGGCTGGTGAGAAAAGCGTGACGCACCGCCGGATATCCCCATAACGCGGCGCGGAAGTTCTCCAGCGTCAGGGTTTGCCAGCTCAGCGCCTGGCCGAAACCACGAGTTAATGCGGTGATCAGTAAGGCGCTGAGCGGTAATAGCAAGGTCAGCGCCATCCACAGCCAGGCGACGCCGGCAATCGCCATCCGGCCACGCCCCAGCGATTGCTGCCACACACGCGGCGCACCGTTGACGCGCACATCATGTCGCCCACCTAACCACGCGCTGGCCGCCATGCCCGCCAGCGTAATCACGGCAATCAACAAGGCGTAAACGGCGGTATTCGGCAGCGCACTCGGACCAATGCCATTCAGCTGTTGATACACCAGCGTGATCAGCGTTGGCACGCGCGCCGGAATCCCCAGCATCGCCTGTATGCCGAAGTTGCCTGCCGCCGCGACAAAGGTCAGTGCGGCACCGGCAAAAATCGCCGGGCGCGCCAGCGGCAAAATAATCGTGAACAGCACGCGCGCCCGTGAGGCGCCGCTGGCCTGTGCGGCTTCGACTAAATCAGCCGGTAGCCGCCGTAACCCTGCACGCACGGTGAGAAACACCAGCGGCGCATTGTGGGTACCCAGCAGCAACACCATGCCGCTTAAGGAGTAGAGCGGCTGTTCGCCCGGCGCAAACCACGGCCATCCCAGACGGGCAAACAGCAGCGCCAGCGGACTGCCGGGCGCCAGCGCCTGCAGCCACGCCAGCGCCGTCACCTGCGGCGGAATCATCAGCGGCAGAATAAAGGCAAATACCCAGGCGGTTTTGCCGCGCATATCGCTGAGCGCCACCAGCCACGCGGCGACGGTGCCCAGCAGCACCGAGATAAGGGTCGAACTGAGCGCAATGAACAAGGTATTGAAGCTGGCGATCAGCACGCGATCGCTCGCCAGCAGACGCGTCAAGCGCGCCAGATCCGGCACGCCGTGCGGCGCAATCGCTGTCCACACCAGCCGCAGCAGCGGCGCGACCGAGAGCAGGCCAATCAACAGCACCATCAATGCCAGAATCAGCCGTTCGCTGTTAAAGCGCAGGCGTTTAGCGCCGCGCGCCGTGCTGCGCCATTCGTTGCTCACCACGCTCATGATTAGCCGCCAAACAGCGCGGTAAACTGGTCGCGCACTGCGGCGTCTTCTTTAATCGCTTGCGCTACGTCCGGCGACAGCAGCTTAATTTTGTTGATGGGCGTGAAACCTTCCGGCGCCGCGATGCGATCGTCAACCGGACGGTTGCCCTGCTCAACCACGAGTTTCTGGCCCGGCTCGGACAGCAAAAAGTTCACGAACGCTTTGGCGGCAGGCAGGTTATGCACCGATTTCATAATCGCTACCGGTTCGGTGACGTAGGAGACGCCCTCTTGCGGATAAACCAGATCAACCGGCGAGCCCTTTTTCTTCGCCAGAATCACGTCGGCGTCGGTGATGATGCCGTATTTATCCAGCCCGCTGGCCACCGCCTTCAGCGCCGGACCGTTGCCGCCCTGCGGCGCAACACCCAGCGCCGCCAGCTTTTTATAGAAGCTCCAGCCAATTGACGGCGTGTTGATATCGGTGTGCAGCTTGTAGAGCGCCGCGCCGGAGTACAGCGGGCTTGGCACCGCGATTTGGCCTTTATTGGCTTCGACCGCCAACGCACTCCAGCTGTCAACCGGCTGCGCGTGCTGGGTGTTATAGGCAATCACCGTGGCGATAATTTTGGTGCCAAAGAAGGTCTTGTCCTGGTCGTAGAACGACGGATTGATGTGGCTGAGCGGCGCATCGCTGTAGGTGTAGAGCTGGTTCTCATTTTTCAGCGCGCCAAGGTTAATGGCATCGGCAATCAGCAGCACGTCCGGTTTGGCCTGGCCGCTCAGCATTTCGGTACGCAGTACGTTCATCAACTGCGTGGTGCCGTTGCGCGTCCACTCCACCTGCACATTGGGATAGGCGGCCTTGAATGCATCCATGGTTTGCTGCGCAATCTCCGGCGCCTGCGAGGTGTAGACCACTAGCTTGCCCGCTGGCGCCGGTTCGGCATGAGTGACGGCAGAAACCACTAAACCGCTGGCTAACATCAAAACGTTGAAGGTAGTACGCATCGCATGTCCCTGAGTAGAAGAAGGTTAAGAAGGAAGAATCCAGCCGTCGCGTAGCGCCACACCGAGGGTCGCGTCGACAGCGGGTAAAGATTGATCGGCCAGCAGCAGCGTGAGGCGGGATTCGGGTGCAGACAGCGGCGTGACGTTGAGCTGGTGATGGCCGCCGCGATAGATCACCCGCTGTACGCGAGCGGCAAATTGCGGCTCGCCGGGCTGCGCCAGACGAAAATCCACCGCGTGGAAACTGGCCTGCGCCTGCGGCTGCGGGCGCTGATGTGGCGCACAGCGTAACGCCATGCGCACCCCAAACAGCGTGGCAAAGGCGCGGCCCTCGCCGAGCGGTTCAATGTCGCTGATGGGCAGAACTTTGCCGTCATCAATAAAGCGCGCGACCATGGCATTCGCCGGCTCGCGCCACAGCGTTTGCGGCGTGGCGAACTGCATTACGCGTCCGCCATCCATCACCACAATGCGATCGGCCAGCGCCATCGCTTCATGCTGATCGTGGGTGATGTAAAGCAGGGTGGCGTGACTGTGGTGATGGAAGCGGCGGAACTCCTCTTCCATGGTGGCACGCAGATGAACATCGAGGTTCGCCAGCGGCTCATCGAGCAGCACCAGCGTCGGCTGCGCCACCAAACAACGGGCGAGTGCCACGCGCTGACGCTGGCCGCCGGAGAGATCGGCGGGACGACGTGCCGCGAAGTGTTCTAATCCCACCAGCTCCAGCGCCTGCTGGGTGCGGCGATCGCGCTCAGCACGTGCTACGCCGTTCACCTTCAGGCTGTAGGAGACATTCTCCGCCACCGTCATATGCGGCCACAGCGCGTAGCTCTGGAACACCACGCCAAGCTGACGATCTTCCGGCGGCAGATGCACGCCCGGTGCGGCAAAGCAACGATCGCCAACGTGGATTTCGCCGCCATCGGCGGTTTCGAAACCGGCCAGCAGGCGCAGCAGCGTGGTCTTGCCGCAGCCCGACGGGCCCAATACGGCGATAAATTCTCCCTGCGCAATCTGCAGCGAGATGTCTTGCAATACCGGCTGCGCCGCAAAGGATTTGCACAGCCCGCGCAGTGTGATTGACGCCATGTTTGCGGCCTTTCTCTGACAGTCCGGCTAAGACCCTACGACATTCAGATGACAGCGCCGTGACATCATTGTCCGCTCAGGTTGTAGCGGCGCAATTTATTGCGCGTTCTCCAGGAGAGCGGAGTGTACAGAGCGCGATAAATCGCGCCGCAACGAGGACGTGCGTGCTGCAAGCCAATTCACAGATGCATCCCGATATAGCGCTCATAGCGCGCGGGCTTCACGCGGGTGAGATCCACCAGCACCAGGCCATCGATGCAGTTATTGAAATCGGGATCGCTGCCGAAATCGATAAACTGCACGCCGCCCGGTTCGCACACCTCGGAGTACTGTTTGTAGAGCGTAGGAATGGCGGTACCGAGATTGGCCAGCAGATGTTTGAGACGCCGCAAATCTTCGCTGTAGTTATCGCCGGTGAACTGGGCCAGCACTTCTGGCAGCGATGCCGGATAGGGACGACGTGAGGTAGCCAACGGCAGCTCGGTGGGGAAGTAGAGGCGATAAAACGCCACCAGCAGATCGCGTGCCGCCAGCGGCATACCGCCGGAAATCGAGACCGGACCAAACAGATAGCGAGTTTCCGGATAGCGGGCGATGTAGGCACCGATGCCCATCCACAGATAATCGAGGCCGCGTTTGCCCCAATAAGCGGGCTGAATAAAACTGCGCCCCAGCTCCAATCCCTGATTAATGATCGGCAACATGCGCGCGTCGTAGTGGAACAGGCTGTCGCTGTAAATCCCCTCCAGCCCACGGCGCGCCAGCTGTTCGGCACCCGGAATAAAGCGATAAGCACCGACGATCTCCAGCGCATCGTCATCCCACAGAATCAGGTGATAGTAATCATCATCGTATTTATCAAGATCGCGACGGCGACCGCTGCCCTCGCCCACCGCGCGGAACGCGACTTCGCGCAAACGTCCCAGTTCACGCAGCAGCGGTACCCAGCTGGCGCCGTTGCGCCGCCACAGATAGATCTGTTTGCCATCGGGCAGCGTGCCCAGACGCTCGCTCTCCATGAGCGCTTTTTTCAGTTCAGCGCGATCTTCGGGACGCGCAATCGCCGCTTCGGTCTGGAACAGTCCGCGACGGCCCTGACCAATCCGGTAGAGATGTTTGCGCAGCCGCTTCGCCAGCTCTTTGCCCGGCGTGTGGCCATCGTGCCAGTTGGCAAACGGGATCTGCTCGCCGATATGCAGTTTGATGCGTGACCCGCGCTGGCGGAACATCTCGCGTACCAGCATTAACAGCGCCAGCGGCGAGGCGATTTTGGCCGCCGCGTAGAACGCCAGGCTGTTACGGCCCACCACGTGCACCGGCACAATCGGCGCACGGGCGCGGGCCGCGAGGCGCAGGAAGCTGTGATGCCAGTGACGATCGCGCACACCACGGCTGGAGAGGCGCGACACTTCGCCCGCCGGGAAGATAATCAGCACGCCCTGATTATCAAGATGTTGCTGCATGCGCGTGAGCTGCTCGCGGCTGGTGCGGTTGCCCATGTTATCCACCGGCAGCATCATGTTGTTGATCGGCTCCAGCATCATCAACATGCGGTTAGCCACGATTTTCACATCGCGCCGCACCTGTGAAACCGCCGCCAGCAGCGCCAATCCATCCAACGCACCGAGCGGATGATTCGCCACAATCACCACCGGCCCGCGCGTGGGGATCTGCTCTAAATCACGCTCGCTCAGTTCGCAGCGCACATCCAGGTGATCCAGCACTTGCTCCACCATGTCCACGCCTTTGAGGTGGCGATAACGCGCGGCAAATGCCTGGAATTCATGCTCGCGAACCGCCCATTTCAGCGCGCTTTTTTGCCAGTTCGCCGCCTGATGACCTGGCCAGTAACTATCGAGAAGCTGATCAACTGAAAACATCATTCACCTTTTATGCGCAGCGGTTTATCGCCTCGACGTTAAAACGGCTTGTTTTCAGATTTATGACTCGCGTCCTGTTACGGCGGAAAAAAAAGCAACGTGCTTTGTTCTCGCGCATAAAACCGATCAATTGATCTTAAATTCCCAAATTCAAGACAGAGCTTAAATCTTATTGTTAAGCCCCGTGAATTAATCTGGTCACACCTCTGGTTGTGTTTTTTTTATGGGTGTTTTTCACCCTTGGGTTTTTTCTTTTTTTTCTGGGCTACACATATGATTCAGTCGGTATTTATTGTTGATGACCATCCGTTAATTTGTGCGGGTATCCAGGCACTTTTAGACTCATATCACTATGCAATTGTTGGCATTGCGCAGAAAGGAGATATGCTGATTACCGAGCTGCACCAGCTGCGTCCAGACGTCCTGCTACTCGATCTCACCATGCCCGGCCGCGCCGGCATTCCGCTGATTGCCGATATTAAACGCGCGCTTCCTGAACAGAAAATCATCATATTTACCGCCTCAGAAAGTCTTTTTTATCAACGATGTTGCCTGCAATTAGGCGTAGAAGGTTATGTCTACAAACGGGGGGAATTAGACACGCTGATTACCGCCATAAAAGAAGTCGAGCGCGGTAATCGTTTTTATCCGGTGACCCATGCCGCCGCGGATGCCGGAGAATTGATCGAGAGCGAGAAATTGATGAGCCTGACGCGACGCGAATTGGTGGTGTTAGTTAAACTGGCTTCGGGGATGAGTAATAAAGAGATCGCTTCGCAATTACAGCTGAGCAGTAAAACCGTCAGCACTTATAAAATAAAAATCCTGCGCAAATTAGGATTAAAAGGGATTAGCGGAATTAATATGACCGCCAAACTCAATGCGCTGATTTAATTGCGCGGTAACACGTTTTCTTATCTCATCATCGTTGCATGATACGTAGGGTCGCCATTCATGGCGTAATGCTCGTCAGTTAAGCAGCGCACTGGCTCCGCGGGGGTTACCTGGTCGCCATGAATGGCGACCCTA
>NZ_AKIU01000089.1:0-59921 GCF_000282675.1 Pantoea sp. GM01
AAGCGGCTGCTGCCTCTAAAGGCCTGCCGCTGTATGCGCACATCGCTGAACTGAACGGCACCCCGGGCAAATACTCTATGCCACTGCCAATGATGAACATCATCAACGGTGGCGAGCATGCCGATAACAACGTCGACATCCAGGAATTCATGATTCAGCCGGTTGGCGCGCCAACCCTGAAAGAAGCCATTCGCATGGGTTCTGAAGTCTTCCATCACCTGGCAAAAGTGCTGAAGTCAAAAGGTATGGGCACTGCAGTCGGTGATGAAGGTGGCTACGCGCCAAACCTGGGTTCTAACGCCGAAGCGCTGGCTGTTATCGCTGAAGCGGTAAAAGCAGCAGGCTACGAGCTGGGCAAAGACATCACTCTGGCGATGGACTGCGCAGCATCTGAATTCTACAAAGGCGGCAAATATGTGCTGGCTGGCGAAGGTAACAAAGCCTTCACTTCAGAAGAGTTCACGCACTTCCTGGAAGACCTGACCAAACAGTACCCAATCGTCTCTATCGAAGATGGTCTGGACGAATCTGACTGGGCTGGCTTCGCATACCAGACCAAAGTGCTGGGCGACAAAATCCAGCTGGTGGGTGACGATCTGTTCGTAACCAACACCAAAATCCTGAAAGAAGGTATCGAGAAAGGCATCGCTAACTCCATCCTGATCAAATTCAACCAGATCGGTTCACTGACCGAAACCCTGGCTGCAATTAAGATGGCGAAAGATGCTGGCTACACCGCGGTGATTTCACACCGTTCAGGTGAAACCGAAGATGCAACCATCGCTGACCTGGCAGTAGGTACTGCAGCTGGCCAGATCAAAACCGGTTCTATGAGCCGTTCTGACCGCGTTGCTAAGTACAACCAGCTGATTCGTATCGAAGAAGCGCTGGGCAGCAAAGCACCGTTCAACGGTCTGAAAGAAGTTAAAGGCCAGGCGTAATCGCCTGAGTATGCTGCCTGCGGGCAGCATCGTCCGAATGAAGCCCCGCCTTGTGCGGGGCTTTTGCTTTTATTTGGCACGAAGCAGCTGTTACTCGGCGCGCAAGATCTGCCATAATCTGCGCCTCAAATTTTAGACGTGAGTGAAAAATGTTCTACCCGATTAACGAAATGTTCCAGACGCTGCAGGGCGAAGGTTTCTACACCGGCGTTCCGGCGCTGTTCATCCGCTTACAAGGATGTCCGGTGGGCTGTAGCTGGTGTGATACCAAACATACCTGGGAAACGCGGGCAGATCGGGAGACCTCGCTGGGCGATATTTTGGTGAAAACCGTGGAGAGCGATGCCTGGGGCAACGCCGATGCCGCGATGCTTCTCGACTCTATTCAGCGCCAGGGCTGGACCGCACGTCACGTGGTGATAACCGGCGGTGAACCGGCGATTTTCGATCTGCGTCCGCTGACCCAAGCATTAGAAGCGGCGGGCTTTGCGTGCCAAATCGAAACCAGCGGCACGCACGAAGTGCAGTGCTCAGAAGCCACCTGGGTGACGGTTTCACCGAAGGTGAATATGCGCGGCGGTTATGACGTGTTGCCGCAGGCATTGCAACGCGCGGATGAGATTAAACATCCGGTGGCGCGTGAGCGTGATGTCGAAGCGTTGGATGCGTTGTTGTCGGGCCTGCATGACGAGAAAAAGCGTATTGTGGCGTTACAGCCGATCAGCCGTGGCGATGCTGCCACCAAACTTTGTATTGAAACCTGTATCGCCCGCAACTGGCGGCTTTCAATGCAGACGCACAAGTATTTGAATATTGCCTGATTTGGCACAGTGCGCACTTTAGATGCGTAGGGTCGCCACTCATGGCGACCTCACTCAACGATTACGGCTTCACTTGCCTGGTCTCAACCGCGATAAACACAACCAGCGGTACAGGTCTCTTTAATCATCACCGCACTCAACTCAGGCAGAATCGGCTTCATCTGATCCCAAATCCACTTTGCCAGCACTTCGCTGGTGGGATTTTCTAAACCTGGGATGTCATTCAGATAGTGATGATCGAGGCGATCGTACAAAGGCTTAAACGCTGCCTTCAGCTCGGCAAAATCCATTACCCAACCGGTATGCGCATCCACTTCGCCGGTGATTTCTAATCGCACCAGGAACGAATGGCCGTGCAAACGCCCACACTTATGGCCTTCCGGCACGTGAGGTAAGCGATGGGCAGATTCAAACTGGAACTCTTTAAATAACGTGGTAGACATAATGGCTCTCAGACTTAAAAACCGCTGAAGTCTACCTGAATTGCAGATTTTTCGCACCCGCTCGCCATGAAAAGGGCATTAAACGACGCAATCCTGCTAAAACGCCTAATTAACTCTTTGAATCATATCGTCTTCATTTACCACTTTTGCTGGTTAACTTTACCCGAAAAACCACTTAGTCATTTTGGTTATTTAATATGTCGAAGGCGTATTTAATCGTTAATATACAGCCCGGTAACCTACGCACTCTTTCGCAACATATTGATCCGGACTTCTGACACTGGAATTTTTAACGCAATGACGACTCAGGCACCAGGTTCACTGCTTCCGTTATCCCCGGAGCAACTCGCGCGCTTACAGGCGGCGACCACGGATTTCAACACCACGCAGATGGCCTGGCTCTCCGGCTATTTCTGGGGCATGGTCAATCAGACGCCGGGTGCGGCTGCCGCGCCAGCGCCTGTTCAGGCCGAAACACCGACCATCACGCTGATCTCCGCCTCGCAGACCGGCAATGCGCGTCGCCTGGCTGAGCAGTTGCGTGATGACCTGCTGGCAGCGAAGCTGAGCGTCAATCTGGTTAACGCCGGCGATTACAAATTCAAACAGATCGGCCAGGAAAAGCTGCTGGTGGTGGTGACCTCCACCCAAGGTGAAGGCGAGCCGCCGGAAGAAGCCGTGGCGCTGCACAAGTTCCTGCTGTCGAAGAAGGCGCCGAAGTTTACCGGCACCGCCTTTGCGGTGTTCGGTCTTGGCGATACCTCTTATGAGTTTTTCAGCAAAGCCGGTAAAGACTTTGATGAGCGTCTGGCGGAACTCGGTGCCGAACGTCTACTGGATCGTGTGGATGCGGACGTTGAATACAAAGAGCAGGCAACGGCCTGGCGCCAGCAGATCACCGAGATATTAAAAGCGCGCGTGCCGAGCGAATCGCCAGCCCAGGCCGCCATCACAGCGGCAGGCAGCGTCAACCTGGTCGACAGCAGCCCGTACACTAAAGAAGAGCCGCTGCTGGCCAGCTTTGCTGCAAACCAGAAAATCACCGGACGCGACTCGGATAAAGATGTGCGCCACATTGAAATCGATCTCGGCGATTCTGGCCTGCGTTACCAGCCGGGTGACGCGCTGGGCGTGTGGTTTGAAAACGATGCTGAACTGGTGCAGGAACTGCTGCAGCTGGTGTGGCTGAAAGGCGACGAGCAGGTTGAGGTGCAGGGCAAAACGCTGGCGCTCACTGAGGCGCTGCAAAAACACTTCGAACTGACGGTTAATACGCCACAAATCGTTGAACAATATGCCGCCCTGTCGCGCAACGATACGCTGCTGGCATTAGCGGGTGACAAGCCAAAGCTGCAGAGCTATGCGCAGAGCTTCCCGATTGTCGATATGGTGCGTCAGGCGCCGACTGAACTGAATCCAGAGCAATTAACCAGCCTGCTGCGTCCGCTGACGCCGCGCCTCTACTCGATTGCTTCTTCGCAGGCAGAAAACGAAACCGAAGTGCATATTACCGTCGGTGCGGTGCGCTTTGAGATCGACGGTCGCCAGCGCGGTGGCGGTGCATCTACCTGGCTGGCGGATCGCATTGAAGAAGAGGGCGAAATTCGCGTCTTCATCGAGCATAACGACAATTTCCGCCTGCCTGCTAATCCGGAAACCCCGGTAATTATGATTGGTCCGGGCACCGGCATCGCGCCGTTCCGCTCCTTTATGCAGCAGCGCGATAACGATGGCGCAGGCGGCAAAAACTGGCTGTTCTTCGGCAATCCGCACTTCACCGATGATTTCCTCTATCAGGTAGAGTGGCAGAAGTACGTCAAAGATGGCTTGCTGACTAATATTGATCTGGCATGGTCGCGCGATCAGGCCGAGAAAATTTACGTACAAGATAAAATCCGCGCCAAAGGTGCGGAGGTGTGGAGCTGGTTACAGGAAGGCGCGCACCTTTACGTCTGCGGCGATGCCAATCGCATGGCAAAAGACGTTGAGCAAGCATTACTGGATGTGGTGGTCGAACACGGCGGCATGGATCGTGAAACGGCTGATGAATTTTTAAGTGAGCTGCGCATTGAGCGCCGTTATCAGCGAGACGTTTACTAATGAGCGAAAAACATCCTGGACCGCTGGTCGTTGAAGGCAAGCTGGTCGACGCTGAGCGTCTAAAAAAACAGAGTAACTACTTGCGCGGCACCATCCTCGACGATCTCGACGATGGCCTGACCGGCGGCTTCACCGGCGATAACTTCCTGCTGATCCGTTTTCACGGTATGTACCAACAGGATGACCGCGACATTCGTGCCGAGCGCGCGGCGCAGAAACTCGAGCCGCGTCACGCCATGATGCTGCGCTGCCGTCTGCCGGGCGGCATCATCACGCCAACGCAGTGGCTGGCGATTGATAAATTTGCCAGCGAAAAAACCATTTACGGCAGCATCCGTTTGACTAACCGTCAGACCTTCCAGTTTCACGGCATTCTGAAGAAGAACGTGAAGCCGACGCACCAGATGCTGCACGAAGTTGGACTCGACGCGCTGGCGACCGCCAACGACGTTAACCGTAACGTGTTATGCACCTCGAACCCGGTGGAATCAGAGCTGCATCAGGAAGCGTACGAGTGGGCGAAAAAGCTCTCCGAACATCTGCTGCCGCAAACCCGTGCATACGCTGAGATCTGGTGGGACAAAGAGAAAGTCGCCACCACGGATAAAGAGCCGATCCTCGGTGAGACTTATCTGCCGCGTAAATTCAAAACCACGGTAGTGGTGCCGCCGCATAACGATGTCGATCTGCACGCCAATGATTTGAACTTCATCGCCATCGCTGAGAACGGCAAGCTGATTGGCTTTAACCTGCTGGTTGGCGGTGGTTTGTCGATTGATCACGGTAACAAAGCCACCTACGCACGCACCGCCAGCGAGTTTGGCTTCCTGCCGGTAGAGAAGATTCTCGACGTGGCGGCCGCGGTGGTGACCACGCAGCGCGATTGGGGTAACCGTACCGATCGTAAAAATGCCAAGACTAAGTACACGCTGGAACGCGTCGGTGTCGAAACCTTCAAAGCGGAAGTGGAAAAACGTGCCGGCCTGACGTTTGAACCGATTCGTCCCTATGCGTTCACCTCGCGCGGCGACCGCGTTGGCTGGGTGAAAGGCATCGATAAGAAGTGGCACCTGACGCTGTTCATCGAGAATGGTCGTCTGCTGGATTATCCGGGTCGTCCGTTGAAGCGCGGCATCGCCGAAATCGCCAAAGTTCATCAGGGCGATTTCCGTTTGACCGCCAACCAGAATCTGATTGTGGCTGGCGTGCCTGAGAAGCAAAAAGCGCAGATCGAAGCCATCGCCCGTGAACACGGTTTGATGGAAGCGGTAACGGCGCAGCGTGAAAACTCGATGGCGTGCGTCGCCTTCCCGACCTGTCCGCTGGCAATGGCCGAAGCCGAGCGCTTCCTGCCATCGTTCGTCACCAAAGTGGAAGAGATCATGCATAAGCATGGCGTGGGTGAAGAGCACATAGTGTTACGCGTTACCGGTTGCCCGAATGGTTGTGGCCGTGCTTTGCTGGCTGAGTTGGGTCTGGTGGGTAAAGCGCCGGGCCGTTACAACTTACACATTGGCGGCAACCGCGAAGGTACGCGCATTCCACGCATGTACCGCGAGAATATCAACGAAGGCGAAATCCTCGCCAGCATCGACGAGCTGGTGGCGCGCTGGGCAACCGAGCGTCAGGCCAATGAAGGCTTCGGCGACTTCGTGATTCGCACTGGCATCATCAAAGCCGTGGTTGATCCCGCCCGTGATTTTTGGGACTCGGAGGCAGTATGACGGTACTCGATCTCGCAGCACTGAATGGTTCATCAAAAGTTGATCGCATTATGGCGTTGGCAGAAAGTAACGTGCAGCTGGAGAAGCGCTCGGCTGAAGAGCGCGTCAGCTGGGCGCTGGAGCATCTGCCTGGCGCGTTTGTGCTGTCATCCAGCTTTGGTATTCAGGCGGCGGTTTTGCTGCATATGGTGACGCAGCAGAAACCGGACATTCCGGTGATCCTCACCGATACCGGCTATCTGTTCCCGGAAACCTATCGCTTTATTGATGAGCTGACCGACAAGCTCAATCTCAACCTGCAAATCTTCCGCGCTGAGACCTCAGCAGCATGGCAGGAAGCGCGTTACGGCAAACTGTGGGAGCAGGGTGTTGAAGGGATTGAGCAGTACAACCAGATCAACAAAGTGGAACCGATGAACCGCGCGCTGGAAACCTTGGGCGCGCAAACCTGGTTTGCTGGCCTGCGCCGCGATCAATCCGGCAGCCGCGCCAGTTTGCCGGTGCTGGCGGTGCAGCGCGGCGTGTTGAAAATTCTGCCGATTATCGATTGGGATAACCGTCAGGTGCATCAATACCTGCAGCAGCATGGACTGAAATACCATCCGCTGTGGGATGAAGGTTATTTATCAGTAGGCGATACGCACACCACCAGAAAGTGGGAGCCGGGCATGGCAGAAGAGGAGACACGCTTCTTCGGCCTGAAGCGCGAGTGCGGGTTGCATGAAGGGTGATAATGTGCTCGCTGTCCCCCTCCTCGGTCCTCCCCCATAAATGGGGGAGGAAGATGTGCCATATGTGAGTTCTGAAGGGGCATGCGGCAGCGTCTCCTTCCCCCGCTAGCGGGGGAAGGCCGGGATGGGGGACAGCGGGCACCATCAAATCCCTTGCAGCCCCGCAAACTCTTCCGCCGCACGCGTCACATTCACCTTCGTCACCTCATAATGCGCCACCGCGACAAAGGGATCCTCCGCGAGGATGGTATCCAACCGGGCTCGATCGATATCTTTCACCATAATCATGCCGCCGGTGCGCGGATCTTTACGTCCCGCCGCGATAAATACGCCATTAGCAAAGTAGCGATCCAGCCATTCGATATGCGGCGCCAGTAACGCTTCCACTTCCTCTACCGGACGAAAATAGTTCAGAAATACCACGTACATAATAGATCCTTAGGTTGTCGGATTAGCCAGCTCGGTCAGCAGCGGCAGCAAGATCTTCACGCTGTCACGCGTGCGTTGGGTGATGCGGCCAGGCAGCCAACGATCGAGATAGTTGAGGTTATCGCGCTCGGTTTGATGGCGCACGTTGCCCTCCGGAAAATGGTGGGAACGCGCGCGCTGCTGCTGTCCATCTTTGTTGCCCAGCGTCCAGTTAGCGGCAGTGACATCCATTAACGGCATGCCGGCCTTATCAAACGGATTCACGCCCGGATAATCGCGCGCGGTCATAGCGTGGCTGGCTGCGGAGATACCGTAACGGTGTGCCAGCTGCACGGCGCGTGCGCTGGTCTGCTTGCGCACCGCCGAGGGCGTATTGATGCCGCTATTAAAGTAGAGATGATCGCCGACGATCAGACTGTTGAGATCGATCACCAGCAGCGTGTTCTTCTTCTCCTGCTCGCTCATGCGTGCCAGATAATCATCCATGCCGTGCAGGCCCGCCTCACCGGCGCTCAGCGCGACAAAGCGCACGCCGTAGTGCAGCGGCGTTTTGCTCAACGCCTGCGCCAGCTCCAGCATCACGCCAAGTCCGGACGCATTGTCATCCACGCCCTGCAAACGCAGGCCGCCGAGATTGTTATCGGCTTCATGGCGGCTGAGCGGCGTCCAGGTATCCAGATGCGTCACAATCAGGATCTCCTGCGGCACCGCACCTGCGCGCGCAGCAATCACCGAGGTGGCGGTGACTTTATGTGTGCGGCTTTCACCCTTTTTCTCTAGCCATTCATAGCGGGTGTTGAACTGGCGGGTATTACTCTGATAACCCAGCTGGCTGAATTGCTGCTGCAAATAATCGGCGGTGAGCAACTCGGCTGGGCTGCCGCTCATGCGGCCGGGGAAATAGGTTGCGATGTGGCGAAGTTGCTGTTCGGCAAAGTGTCCAGGCGCGCTGATGCTCGCAGCCTGAACAAAGAGAGGCAAACCGCCCGCGAGCAGTGCAGCCAGCACAGTGCGGCGGAAATTAGCAAACATAGTTAGGGTCCTTTTCTGACATCCCGTCATGCTAAAAAAAATCCGAGATAGTATGAAACTGTGATGACGCTTGCACAATTTGAATTGCTCCGAAACACCAGCAATATCATTTGTTAAGCACAAAATGTTATCAGCAATCCTGGGTCGTTATTCCATTCGGTAACTACTCATTCCAATTCGTAATTTCATCTGTCGGAAGGGCGGGACGTATAGTCGCGTTAACTTATTGTAAAACTAGCAAGGTTAACGTGGATTATCTGCCCCTCTTTGCCGATCTCAAAAGCCGTCCGGTGCTGGTTGTTGGCGGTGGCGAAATTGCTGCGCGCAAAATTGAACTGTTGCGGCGTGCGGGTGCGCGCGTGTTGGTCGCGGCGCGCGAACTCGGCCATGAGCTGCAGGCGCTGCTGGATATTAAGGCGATTGAATGGATCGCCCACAGCTTTGATCCGGCACAGCTGGACGGCGTATTCCTCGTGATAGCTGCCACCGATGACAACGCGCTCAATGCACAGGTATTTGAGGCGGCCAACGCGCGCCACAA
This sequence comes from Pantoea sp. GM01, assembly GCF_000282675.1. Lineage (NCBI taxonomy): Bacteria > Pseudomonadati > Pseudomonadota > Gammaproteobacteria > Enterobacterales > Erwiniaceae > Pantoea > Pantoea sp. GM01. Next base: position 8,763 of record NZ_AKIU01000089.1, read on the forward strand.
GCTGGTGAACGTGGTAGACGATCAGCCGAAATGCAGCTTTATCTTCCCATCGATTGTCGATCGCTCGCCGCTGGTCGTGGCCATCTCCTCCAGCGGCACCGCGCCGGTGCTGGCGCGTCTGCTGCGTGAAAAAATTGAAGCGTTACTGCCCGCTAATCTCGGGCAGATGGCCGAAGTGGCGGGGCAGTGGCGCGACAAGGTAAAACAGCGCTATCACCGCATGTCTGAACGTCGTCGTTTCTGGGAGCGTGCCTTTAACGGGCTGTTCGCCAGCCAGATGGCGGCGGGCAATGTGAATGAAGCGCGTCGTACGCTGGATCGCGAACTGGATAACGACAGCGATAATCAGGGCGAAATCACGCTGGTGGGCGCCGGTCCGGGCGACAGCGGTTTGCTGACGCTGCGTGGCTTGCAGGTGATGCAGCTGGCCGATGTGGTGCTGTATGACCATCTGGTCAGCGACGAAGTGTTAGAACTGGTGCGCCGTGACGCCGATCGCATCTGCGTTGGCAAACGCGCCGGCGCGCATTCGGTGCCGCAGGAAGAGACTAATCAGATGCTGGTGAGCCTCGCGCAGCAGGGTAAACGCGTGGTGCGTCTGAAAGGCGGCGATCCGTTTATTTTTGGTCGCGGCGGTGAAGAGTTGCAGGCGGCGCAGGCCGCCGGAATTCCCTTCCAGGTGGTGCCCGGCATCACCGCGGCAGCGGGCGCAACCGCCTACGCCGGAATTCCGCTTACCCATCGTGACTACGCGCAGAGCGTGCTGTTTATCACCGGTCACTGCCAGGCCGACGGCAACGGCATCGATTGGTCGTCGCTGGCGCGCGCGCGTCAAACCTTAGCGATTTATATGGGCACGGTGAAAGCGGCGGAAATCGCTGCCGGGCTTATCGAACATGGGCGCGCGGCCTCCACGCCGGTGGCGGTGATTGGCCGCGGCACGCGTCAGGATCAGCAGGTGCTGACCGGTACATTAGATCAACTGGAAGCGCTGGCTGCGGCCGCGCCCACGCCAGCACTGTTAGTGATTGGCGAAGTAGTGAATTTGCACGGGCAATTGGCCTGGTTCCAACATTCGGCACAGCAGGGGGCTCGCGAGTCCGCCGTTGTCAATTTGGCTTGAGGAAAAATTATGGACCAAAATCGTCTTACTCATCTGCGCCAGCTGGAGGCAGAGAGTATCCATATCATCCGCGAGGTGGCGGCCGAGTTCAGCAATCCGGTGATGATGTACTCCATCGGCAAAGACTCCTCGGTGATGCTGCATCTGGCGCGCAAAGCCTTCTATCCGGGCACGCTGCCATTTCCGCTGCTGCACGTTGATACCGGCTGGAAATTCCGGGAAATGTACGAGTTCCGCGATCGCACCGTAAAAGCGATGGGCGCGGAGCTGCTGGTGCATCGCAACCCGGAAGGTGTGGCGATGGGCATCAACCCGTTCGTGCACGGCAGTGCCAAGCATACCGACATCATGAAAACCGAAGGCCTGAAGCAGGCGCTGAACAAATACGGCTTTGATGCAGCCTTTGGTGGCGCACGGCGTGATGAAGAGAAGTCGCGCGCCAAAGAGCGCATCTACTCATTCCGCGATCGCTTCCACCGCTGGGACCCGAAAAATCAGCGTCCTGAGCTGTGGCACAACTACAACGGCCAGATTAACAAAGGCGAAAGCATCCGCGTGTTCCCGCTCTCCAACTGGACCGAGCTGGATATCTGGCAGTACATCTTCCTGGAAAATATCGAGATCGTGCCGCTGTACCTCGCCGCGCCGCGCCCGGTGCTGGAGCGTGACGGCATGCTGATGATGATTGATGACGATCGTATCGATCTGCAGCCAGGCGAAGTGATCAAACAGCGTATGGTGCGTTTCCGTACCCTCGGCTGCTGGCCGCTAACCGGCGCGGTGGAATCGGAAGCGCAAACGCTGCCGGAAATCATTGAAGAGATGCTGGTCTCCACCACCAGTGAACGCCAGGGACGCGTGATTGACCGCGACCAGGCAGGTTCGATGGAAATGAAGAAACGTCAGGGTTATTTCTAAGGAGACGCAGATGAATACCGTTATTGCACAACAGATTGCCGATCAGGGCGGCGTAGAAGCCTGGCTGACCGCGCAACAACACAAAAGCCTGCTGCGTTTCCTCACCTGCGGTAGCGTTGACGACGGCAAAAGTACGCTGATTGGTCGCCTGCTGCACGATACGCGTCAAATCTATGAAGACCAGCTGTCATCGCTGCACAATGACAGCAAACGTCACGGCACTCAGGGTGAGAAGCTTGACCTCGCCTTACTGGTTGATGGTTTACAAGCCGAGCGCGAGCAGGGCATTACCATTGATGTGGCGTATCGCTACTTCTCCACCGAGAAGCGCAAATTTATCATCGCTGATACGCCGGGACACGAACAGTACACGCGCAATATGGCGACCGGCGCCTCTACCTGCGATTTAGCGATTCTGCTGATCGATGCGCGTAAAGGCGTGCTGGATCAGACGCGTCGTCACAGCTTTATCTCCACGCTGTTGGGCATCAAGCATCTGGTGGTCGCCATCAACAAGATGGATCTGGTGGAGTACAAGCAAGAGACCTTCGAGCAGATCAAACAGGATTATCTCGATTTCGCCGCGCAGTTGCCGGAAGACCTCGATATTCGCTTTGTGCCGATGTCAGCGCTGGAAGGCGATAACGTGGCGACGCCGAGCGTGACCATGCCGTGGTACAGCGGCCCAACGCTGCTCGACGTACTGGAAACCGTGGAGCTGAATCGCGTGGTGGATCATCAGCCGATGCGTTTCCCGGTGCAGTATGTCAATCGTCCCAACCTCGACTTCCGCGGTTATGCCGGTACGCTGGCCTCTGGCGTAGTGAAAGTGGGCCAGCGCGTAAAAGTGCTGCCATCAGGCGTGGAATCGACTATCTCGCGCATCGTCACTTTTGATGGCGACTTACCAGAAGCGGGCGCTGGTGAAGCGATTACGCTGGTGCTGAAAGATGAAATCGACATCAGTCGTGGCGATCTGCTGGTGGATGCCGCCGCCGATCTGCAAGCGGTGCAATCCGCGACGGCGGACGTGGTGTGGATGGCTGAGCAGCCGCTGCAGCCGGGACAAAGCTATGAAGTGAAGATTGCCGGTAAGAAAACCCGCGCGCGCGTGGAGAAAGTCATCCATCAGGTGGAGATTAACTCGCTGGAGAAGCGCACGGTGGATAGCCTGCCGCTCAACGGCATCGGTCTGGTCGAACTGACCTTTGACGAACCGATGGTACTGGATGCCTATCGGCAGAATCCGGTTACCGGCGGCATGATCTTTATCGATCGTCTGAGCAACGTGACGGTCGGCGCGGGCATGATTAATCAGCCGCTGAGCAATGTGCATGCGCAAGCGGGCCAGTTCAGCGATTTCGAGCTGGAGCTGAATGCGTTGGTGCGCCGTCACTTCCCGCACTGGAACGCACGCGATCTGCTGGGCGGTCAGTAATGGCGCAGCACGATGAAAACGTGGTGTGGCACGATCATCCGGTAACGCGTGAGGAACGCGAACAGCAGCATGGCCATCAAGGCGTGGTGCTGTGGTTCACCGGACTTTCCGGCTCGGGCAAATCCACCGTGGCCGGCGCGCTGGAGCAGGCGCTGCATCGCGCGGGTGTGAATACCTATCTGCTGGATGGCGATAACGTGCGTCACGGCCTGTGCCGTGACCTCGGCTTCAGCGATAGCGATCGTAAAGAGAATATCCGTCGCGTGGGTGAAGTGGCGAAGCTGATGGTCGATGCCGGTTTAGTGGTGTTAACCGCCTTTATCTCGCCGCATCGTGCCGAGCGCCAAATGGTGCGCGATCTGCTGGGCGAAGGGCAGTTCGTTGAGGTGTTTGTCGATACGCCGTTAGCGGTGTGTGAAGCGCGCGATCCCAAAGGTCTCTACAAAAAAGCCCGTGCCGGTGAGCTGCGTAATTTTACCGGTATCGACAGCGTGTATGAAGCGCCAGAAGCCCCTGAAATCCATCTGGATGGCGAACAATTGGTTACAAAACTGACCGGCCAATTGTTAGACCTGCTGCGTCACCGCGATATCATTAAATCCTGAATCGACAGCGGCAAATCCTCCCGGGTTTGCCGCGCTTAGCGTCAACAGGATCTCTATGCAGAACGTAACGCCCATGCTAGCCCGTAAAGATGAACGCACCCCGGATGAGCCTCGCTCGTCGCTGCCGGGCGGCGTGTTTGGCTTTCTCTCGTACTGGTGCGCGCTGGCGATTCCGTTCATGCTCTACGGCTCCAACACGCTGTTCTTCTTCCTCTACACCTGGCCGTTCTTCCTCGCGCTGTTACCGGTTTCAGTGCTGATTGGTATCGTGCTGAGCCTGGTGATTCGTACGCATTTATTCTGGAGCGGTATCGCCACAGCGATCGTGGTGGTGTGCCTGTTCTGGCTGCTGTTCTCATTTCTCTCGGGTTGGTAACGCCCACCTGATGTGCAAACGCATCGGCTGGTTACAAAACTTTACCTGCCGTCTCGCGCCTCTCTCTGTCATTATTTGCGCCGATAACTGCTGGTGCGCGGCATTTTCGCCGCCGCAGTGGAGTCCAGCGCCAAGTTATGGGATGATTGGGCCGTTTTTCAGGGGGCGGGGATGGGAAAACTGACGTTACTGCTACTCGTGCTGCTGGGATGGCTTCAATATTCCCTGTGGCTGGGTAAGAACGGTATTCATGACTACACGCGCGTCAACGAAGACGTCGCGTCACAACAGGCGAATAACGCCAAACTTAAAGCGCGTAACGATCAGCTGTTTGCCGAAATTGACGATCTCAATGGCGGCTCGGAAGCGATCGAGGAACGCGCACGCAATGAACTGGGCATGATTAAGCCCGGTGAGACTTTCTATCGTCTGGTGCCAGACCAGAACAAACGTAACGCGCAACAAGCTGCGCAAAATCAACAACGATAAGCCATGAACAAGCGCCCGATCCTTGCGGATGTGATTGCCGTGGTGCCCGCCGCAGGTGTGGGCAGCCGTATGCAAGCTGCCTGCCCAAAACAGTATCTGACCATTGGTCAATTTACCCTTCTTGAACATAGCGTTGCGCGCTTGCTGGCTCATCCGGCGGTAAAACAGGTCATTGTGCCGGTAAGCAGCGATGACGGCTGGTTCGATTCACTGCCGCTGGCGCAGGATTCCCGCGTGGTAAGAGTGACCGGTGGCGACACGCGCGCTGAATCTGTGCTGGCGGGATTAAAGGCCATTCAGCATCACCAATGGGTGCTGGTGCATGATGCCGCGCGCCCGTGCCTGCATCCGGACGATTTAGCGCGCCTGCTGGCGGTACGCGAGTACAGCAACGTCGGCGGGATTCTGGCGGCGCCGGTGCGCGACACCATGAAGCGCGGCGAACCAGGCAAAGCGGTCATTGCTCATACTGTTGAACGCGAAGACTTATGGCACGCGTTGACGCCGCAATTTTTCCCGCATCAACTGCTTACCGCTTGCCTGACGCGCGCACTCCATGAAGGCGCTACCATTACCGATGAAGCGTCGGCGCTGGAGTATTGCGGTTATCACCCGGAATTGGTGAGTGGACGCAGCGACAATATTAAGGTGACGCGGCCAGAAGATCTGGCGCTGGCGGCCTTCTATCTTACCCAGATTCAGTTACAGGAGAGCGCATGATGCGTATCGGTCACGGTTTTGACGTTCACGCTTTTGGCGGCGAAGGTCCGTTAGTGATTGGCGGGGTGCGTATTCCCTTCGAACACGGTTTTATTGCCCATTCTGATGGTGATGTGGCGCTGCATGCGTTGACGGATGCCTTGCTCGGCGCGGTGGCGATGGGCGATATCGGCAAGTTGTTCCCGGATACCGATCCGGCGTTTAAAGGCGCTGACAGCCGCGGTTTGCTGCGCGAAGCCTGGCGTCGGATTCAGCTGAAAGGCTATCGCATCGGTAACGTTGATGTGACCATCATTGCGCAGGCACCGAAAATGTTGCCGCATGTGCCGCAGATGCGCGTCAATATTGCCGAAGATCTCGGTTGCCATATGGATGACGTCAACGTGAAAGCCACCACCACCGAAAAGCTCGGCTTTACCGGTCGCGGTGAAGGCATTGCCTGTGAAGCGGTTGCGCTGCTGATTAAGGCCGATCGGGCATGAGTGAGTTGCATTACCTGCACGGCGTGCCCAATGCCAGCGGCGTGATTAAAGCCAATCCCGAAGATTTTGTCGTGATTGAAGATCTTGGCTATCCCTATGATGGCGAGGGAGAACAGGTTTTAGTCCGCATTCGTAAAATTGGCTGCAACACCCGCTTTGTTGCCGAAGCCATCGCCAAATTTCTTAAGGTGCCGGTACGCGATCTCAGCTATGCCGGCATGAAAGATCGTCATGCGGTCACCGAGCAGACGCTGTGCTTCCGTGTGCCAGGCAATGCGATGCCGAATCTGGCCGGTTTTCAGCTGGAAGGCGTCGAAATCCTGCAGGTGATCCGTCACAAGCGCAAACTGCGCACCGGCGCGCTGGCGGGCAATGCCTTCCGTTTAATCGTGCGCCAAATTTCCGATCGTAGCGACGTTGAAACGCGTCTGCAGCAGATTCAACAGCGCGGCGTACCCAACTATTTTGGCGAGCAGCGCTTTGGTCGCGGCGGTAACAACCTGACGCAGGCAAAATTGTGGGCTGAAGATAAATTCCGCCCGCGCGATCGCAGCATGAAAGGCATTTTACTCTCGGCAGCGCGCAGCCAGCTATTTAACCAGCTCACCAGTGCCCGTTTACAGCGCGATGGCGCACTGGATCGTGCACAGGCGGGAGATGCGTTGCAGCTGGCAGGGCGTGGCAGCTGGTTTGTCGCGCTGGCGGAAGAGTTAGCGGAACTGCAGCAGCGTGTCGATAACCATGAACTGCGTATCACCGCACCGCTGGCCGGACGCGGCGAGCTCGGTACCCAAGGCGAAGTGCTGGCGTTCGAGCGGGAGCAACTGGCGTCGTCGGGCGATCTGCTGGCTTTACTCGATCGTGAACGCGTTGATGCCTCGCGGCGTGCGGCGCTGGTGGTGCCGAAAGATCTGCGCTGGAGCTGGTGGGACGACGTCACGCTAGAGATGCAGTTCTGGCTGCCGGCGGGCAGTTTTGCTACCAGCGTGGTGCGCGAGCTGCTAAGCAACGGCGCAGCAGCACCGATTGGCGACGAATAGGTACATTCGGCGATCATGAGCAAAAATCTTACCATTAAGGATATTGCGCTGCTCGCCGGTGTTTCTATTACCACCGTTTCACGCGTGCTTAACAAGCATGCATGGGTGTCTGAAAAGACCCGTGCGCGCGTCGATAAAGTGATTGCTGAGCATCAGTTCAGCCCCAACCTGATGGCGCGCGGCATGATTTCGCGTCAGAGTTACACCCTTGCGGTGATCGTTTCCGATATCACCAATCCCTACTTCGTCACCTTAGTGGCGCAGATTCAGCAAGCCTGCCTGGCCATTGGCTATAAAATCACGCTATACGATACACAATCCGCCAACCGCAGCGATGGTACGTCAGGCGATGAAAGCGCAATTTTTCAATCGATTATTGATAGCCAAATTGATGGCGTCATCGTGCTTGGCGGCCACAGCGACTTTGCGCCGATTCCGCCAGATTATCTGACGATGCTGGAGACGCTGATGAGCAAAATGGCGGTGGTGGTGGTCGGCCAACCCCATCCCGATCGTCGCTGGCCATGCGTAATGCGCGATCATCAGCATTGTGTTGAGCTAGCGGTTAATCACCTGCTTGCGCGTGGCCTGCGTGACATCGCTTTTATCGGCGGCTCACGCAAAGTGTGGGTGACACGCGAACGCGTCAATCATTTCCGTGCGGCTCTACAGCAGGCGGAAATCACGCCGAACGACGCGTGGATTTGCTTGAATAACTTCTATCCGCAACATGGCTATCAAGCGATTGAAACGCTGTGGGATCTGCCAGAACCGCCGCAGGCGCTGGTCGCCATCAACGATCGCGTGGCGATGGGGGCCATTCGTGCGCTTAGCGATCGCGCTATTCAGGTACCTCATCAGGTGGCCGTTATCAGCTGCGAACGTTTCCCCGGCAGCGAATTTTTCATTCCCCGCCTCACAAGCGTAGATCATCAGAACCCGCAGCTTGGGCAGAACATTATCACTATGATGATGGCGCAGCTCGACGGAAAATCATCTCAAGAAAATCAACAAATTGTCCCGCCAACGCCGCTATTAATCCTCGGCGAATCAGCTTAACCTGTAACTTAATCCCTTAATTTTAAATAAGTTACGCTTTGTAATCGCGATCTCATTTTCACCATTCCTGCGTTGACTTAATCTGCGCCATTAAATAAGTTTGCTTGCAACCTGAAAACGTTTTCAGTTTTTCAGGAGAACTGTTTAAGGAGCAGTAATGAAACCCACCATGATGACTTACATCCACCAGCAGCCTGAGGTGCTCAGCCACCTGCTGGCATGCTATCCAGATGATTTGCCCGCGCTCGGTGCAGCAAAATCGGTGCTGGTGCTCGCCACGGGTTCCAGCATCAATGCCGCCCTCAGCGCTAAATATTATGTGGAGCGTCTAACAGGCGTGCGGATTAGCGTGCAGGAGCCATTTCATTTCCAGCATTACGAGCAGTGGGATCCGGCCATCGATCTGGTAATCGCCATTTCACAAAGCGGCGAGAGCACTTCAACCCTGGCAGCCATTGCCGCCCTCAAGCAACAGCATGGCGTGGCAACCTGGGGCATCACCGGCAAGCTGGCCAGTCCGTTGGCGCAGGCGGTGGATCATGCGGTGGAGATTAAAAGTGGCGAAGAGCGCGTCGGTTACGTCACCAAAGGCTATTTAGCCACCGTAATGATGCTGATGCTGATCGGCCTGCACAGCGCGCGTCAAAGCGGCCGTATCACCGCGCAACAGGAGCAGCAGGAGTTTGCGATGCTGCAGCGCGGCGCGACGGCGATTCCAGACATTATTGAACGTACTGAAATTTTCTGGCAGCGCTGGCAGGCGGATCTCACCGCCGCACCACGTTTTATCTCCATCGGCTTTGGACCGGCACTGGGTGTGATCAAGGAGATGGAGACCAAGTTCAGTGAAACGGTGCGCGTACCATCGCAGGGCATTGAGCTCGAAGCATTCATGCACGGCCCGTATTTCGAGATAAACCCACAACACCGTCTGTTCTTTATTGATGTTGATGCGCCGGTACGCGAGCGCCTGCGTCTGCTGCGCGACTATGAACAGCGCGTTACACCACATGTCTGGAGCCTTTGCCTCGGCGAAAGCGATGATGAACGCACGCTGGCGCTGGGGGTGGAAGTGAGCGAGTGGATGGCGCCGCTGCTGCTGGTGATTCCGTTCCAGATTCTGGCGCATCACATTGCGGAAGCGAAGGGTAACAATCTGCCGCAGCGCATCTTCACCGACTTTGGCGTGTCGATGAAGAGCAAAACCAAACCGGGCGATTACGACTAACACCGGGCGCGTTGAAAAAGGATAACCATAATGAAACTCGATTACGTGAAGCTGGCCCAGACTATCCGGGAGCAGGTCGGCGGGGATGACAACATCAGCCATATTTCGCACTGCGCCACCCGCCTGCGGCTGGCCATCCACGATATGGCAAACGTGGACATCCCGGCTATCAGCGGCTTGCCGGGGGTGATCCGCGTAGTGAATGCATCCGGGCAGTTGCAGGTGGTGGTGGGCCCGCAGGTGGAGCAGCTGTATCAGGCGATGCAACTCGGGTCGCAACCGGCTGCTGAACCGGTCAAACCGGGTTCTGACGAACGTGGACTGGCGGGAAAAATGTTGGCAACGCTTGGTGCGATTTTTACGCCCTATATTGGGGTCCTGGCCGGAATCGGGGTAATTAAAGGCATCATGGTGCTGCTGCAAACTCAGGGCCTGGTGGCTAGCGATGATCTGCTTTTCGCCATGTTTAATGCGCTCGCCAGTGGCGTTTTTGTCTTCCTGCCGCTGTTTATCGCGGTGACTGCCGCCGATCGTTTTGGCGCCAGCCGTTTCACTGCACTGGCATTAACGGCAGCGATGGTATTTCCACTCACGCAGCCTGACTTGCCGCAGCACTTCGCCGTATTGGGTCTGAACATTAGCCTGAAAATATATGGCGGCGCGGTGATCCCAGCGATTCTGGCGGTGCTGCTGCTGAGCAACGTTGAACGCAAGCTGAAGCAGTGGATTCCGGACGTCGCGGCGCTGGTATTTGTGCCGTGTCTTTCGCTGATTATCTGCGGCTTTGTGGTATTCACACTGATTGGTCCACTGGCGGATTATGCCGGTGTCGGCATCGCCAATGGCTACAGCGCGCTCTATCAGCTCAGTCCCATGATCTCCGGCGCGCTGCTGGCGGGTATTGGCCAGCTGTTCGTGGTGTTTGGCGTGCACTGGGGCATTATTCCCCTCGCGCTGATTAACATTCAGGTGCAGGGCTACGACACCATCATGGCGATGTTCATGTCGGCGGTAATGGGGCAATTTGGTGCGGTGAGTGGCGCCATCTTTATCGCTCGCAATCTGCGTGACCGCCAAATTGCCCTCTCAGCGTCGCTATCGGCGTTTTTCGGCATAACCGAACCGGCGCTGTATGGCGTCAATCTCAAGTTCCGCATGTTATTCATCTTCGGCTGTATCGGTGCCGCATTAGGCGGTGCGATTACCGGACTGTTACAGGTAAAAACTTACAGTTTTCTGCCGGTACTCAACGTCTTCGAACTCGGTCTGTTTGAAGGTCCCGATTCCAAAATGATTTATGAAGTGGCGGCGATTGCAGTGGCTTTCATCGTCCCCTTCGTCCTGACACTGATCTATGGCCGCTGGACGCGGCCCGGTGTGACTAAACCCAGCGCCTGACGCGCAACTTTCAATACTGACTAACAGGGACCAGGTATGCGGCTGCTATCGCAGGGCTGCGTGCACCTTAAGGAAATGCAATGAATGCTTTAACTCAGGGAAAAAAAGTGGCGCTGCTGCCACTGGCAACGTTGATGCTGTGTGCAGCACCGCCTGCGGCTAATGCGGCAGGTTTCATTGAAGACAGCAAAGTAGATGGCACGCTGTACTACTGGCAACGTCACCGCGAGCGTAAGGATCTCAATCCGGACAGCAGCCATTACCAACACTATCAAACCAATCTGCATCACAGCACGCTGACCGGCGCGCTGGAATATCAATCAGGCTATCTGGCGGATGTTGTCGGCGTGGATCTCGCCGCCTTCGCCACCTGGGATCTGTTTGAGGGCAGCCCGGCGCACCCCAATGAAATCAGCTTCAGTCATGGTCCATCGATGTGGGAAGACCGCGGCGTGGGCGAAAAAAATGGTCTCGATCTCTATCGTGCGGCGCTGAAAGTGAAGGCGGGTGATTACTGGCTGCGAGCGGGTTACATCCAGCCGAGTGGCCAAACGCTGCTCGGTACGCAGTGGGGATTCTTACCGGGCACCTATCAGGGCTTAGAAGTGGGGGCGGTTTATGACTATGGCTCCGCTGGTGCGCTATCGCTGTCGTGGATGGGCGCCAACAAATATAAGGCGCCGTGGTATCGCAAAATGTACGAGTTTCGCGAAATCGATCGCCAGACGCGTATTCCCTATTTGCATTCGTTAGGCGGCAAGTACGACTTCAAAAACGGTAACACGCTGGAGCTGGCGTGGGGGGAATCACCGCACTACCTCGATAAATATTTCGCTAAGGCCGCTCGTCAGACTGTGATTTGGGACAATCCGCTAAGTTTGAGCTGGCAGTTTTACGGTTCGCAGGATCGTACCGGCCGTCATGATGTTTATGACGAATTCGCCTGGCAACAGGGATTAACGCTGGCTTATCAGGTTGATCGCTATCAGTTCCGGCTGGAAGGCAGCGTGGTGCACGCGCCGGGCAAGCAGGGTTATTACACCGTGGCGATGACGCCGATTTACCCGAACTCGGCTGGCCGTATTGATATGTGGTGGGATTCTCGCTCTGACTTCAATGCCGACGGTGAGAAGGCAATCTTTGCCGGGATGATGGTCGATCTTAGCGATATCGTCTGGCCAGGCGTCAGTATCGGCGGCTCTTTTGCCTGGGGCTGGGACGGCAAACCGGCGCGTGGTGGCGATTGGTCACAAGATCAACGTCTGACCGAAACCGCCATTAACGGCGATCTGGTGTGGCAGGTGCAATCCGGCTGGGCCAAAAACACCGTGTTCAAACTCCATCTCACCGCGTTCAATAATCATAGCGATAACCCGAGCTGGGGCGGTGGCTATGGCAACGTTTTCCAGGATGAAAAGGACATCAAATTCCTGATGATTGCCCCTTTTAGCCTGTTTTAATCACTCAATACACTAAGGATGATGACCATGAGGATTCGTTTCTCCGCACTTACCGCCGCGCTGCTGATGGCTGGACTGGCACACGCTGAAACTCACGTGTTGATTAATCAGGTGGGTTACGACATTGCTGCACCAAAAACCGCCGTTGTTCAATTGACCGGCGAGTCACGCGCTAAGCCACCAGTAAACTTTGTGCTGCTAGACAGTGAAACCAATCAGCAGGTGCTGAGTGGCACTTTACAGCCGCAGGGCGAAGTGCAGGGCTGGGGCGATCGCACCTTCTACCGCGCGGATTTTTCCGCTTGGAAAAAACAGGGACGCTACGTGCTGCAAACCACCAGTAGCGACGGCGACGTTCGTTCCGGGCCATTTATCATCGGCGCCGATCTGCTGGAGCGCTACACGCTTTCCGATGTGATTGCTTACTTCAAAAGCCAGCGCGTCACCGGGTTGTTTGATAAGTCCGATCGCAAACTGCCGCTGCCGGCTGGTACAGGCTCTGGCACCGTTGATGTGCACGGCGGCTGGTACGATGCCACCGGCGATTACGGGGTGCATCTTTCACATCAAAATCTGACCTCCTATTTCAATCCACAGCAGGCGCCGCTGGTGGCCTGGAGCTTATTGCGCGGCTATCAGAACCTGGGTGCGCGCCAAAATCAAAATTTTGATGAGTATCGCCGCCGGATGCTGGACGAAGGCCTGTACGGCGCCGATTTTCTGGTGCGGATGAAACGTCCGGGCGAATCTTTCTTCCAGGCGATCTCTTCGCCCGGTAAAGAGAAACGGGCGCAGGATCGCGTGATTGCTAACCCAAACTGGCGTACGCAGATTAAGGAGAAAGAGTCAGATTCCACTATTGTCGAGGAGGAAGCCGTTGGGCGGCTGGTATGGCAGGCGAGTTTCCGTTCAGGAGCGGGTATGTCGATTGCCGCGCTGGCATTGGCCAGCACCATGGAAAATGACGGTAATTTCAGCCGCAAGCAGTATTTGCAAACGGCCGAAGACGCCTTCGCTTTTTTGCAAAAAAACAATGCGCACATGGTGAATGACGGTAAAGAGAATATCGTTGATGACTATACCGCGCTGCTGGCGGCGACAGAGCTGTATCGCGCTTCGCACAAAGCGGTCTATTTGACGGCGGCACAACAACGCGCGCAAAGCCTGATGGCACGATTGACCTCGCTGGATAACTGGCATGATTACTGGCGCGCCGATACGCAGCGGCGCCCCTTCTTCCATCCGTCAGATGCCGGGCTGCCTGTGATCGCGCTGCTGGAGTATGCGCGCATTGCTCCGCAAGAGCAGCAGACGAAAATCAAAGATACGGTGAAACGCTCGCTGGGCTTTGAACTGGCGGTGACCAAAGAAACCAATAATCCGTTTGGCTACGCACGCCAGCTGATTCAATTGAAAAATGGTGATAAACGTACCAGCTTCTTCTTCCCGCATGACAGCGAAGCTGCGCCGTGGTGGCAGGGTGAGAATGCGCGGATCGCCTCGCTGGCGGCGGCTGCACGTCAGGCCATGCCGCTGTTTGCCGATGATAAAACCTTCACCCAGCAGCTGCAGGGTTACGCCTGGAATCAGCTGAACTGGATTTTGGGCAACAATCCTTATGATGTCAGCATGCTGACCGGCAGTGGTTACCGCCATATCAGCTATCTGTTCTTTAATTCATGGAAATACACCACGCTGCCAGGCGGCATTGTTAACGGCATTACCGGAGCATCCAACCAGGTCGCTGAGGGTATCGCCTTCGATGAAGGTTATGCCGTCACGCGGAAAGATGATGACTGGCGCTGGGCGGAAGGTTGGCTGCCTCATTCGGCCTGGTATTTGTACGCGGTGAGCTTGCCAGACCGCCAATAATCCTCGCTGTTGCCCGGCTTTGGTGCCGGGCATTTTTATTTTGTGCGTCATCTCAAATTGCATATTGTTACGGCAAACACCGCCAGTTCCTTGATTTTCGCCTACCACTTCCAGCGCCTCGCCGCTAGAATGCAAACATCCTTGTCCCGCCAGACGGCTCTTTTGCGGCGCCAAAATTGCGTTCGGCAAACAGGTCGAGGACCAGTTGAATGAACAAAGGTCAGGAATAGATGCGGATATTGCTTAGCAATGATGATGGAATTCATGCTCCCGGCATCCAGACGCTGGCTCGCGCACTGCGTGAGTTTGCTGAGGTGCAGGTGGTTGCGCCCGATCGCAATCGTAGCGGCGCATCAAACTCTCTGACATTAGAAACGCCACTGCGCACTTTTACCCATGAAAATGGCGATATTGCGGTGCAAATGGGAACGCCGACAGACTGTGTGTTCCTCGGCGTGAACAAGCTTATGCAGCCGCGTCCCGATATCGTGGTTTCGGGCATCAACGCCGGGCCGAACCTGGGCGACGATGTCATCTACTCAGGCACGGTGGCTGCAGCGATGGAAGGGCGTCATCTTGGGCTGCCGGCGCTCGCCGTTTCGCTCAATGGGCATTACCATTACGATACTGCCGCATCCATAACCTGTACGCTGTTGCGTGCGCTATCACGTGCACCGCTGCGTACCGGGCGTATCCTCAATATCAATGTGCCCGATTTGCCTTTAGCAGAAATCAAAGGGTTTCGTGTTACGCGCTGTGGCAGCCGCCATCCGGCCGATCAGGTGATCTGCACTGAAGATCCGCGTGGCCAGCCGCTTTACTGGATTGGTCCGCCGGGGCAAAAGCTGGATGCGGGCCCGGATACCGACTTCGCAGCGGTGGATGCGGGCTATGTTTCGCTAACCGCGTTGCATGTTGATTTGACCGCGCATGCCGCACAAGAAGTATTAAGTGACTGGCTGCTCCAGGCTGAGGTAAAGCTGGCATGATAAACCGCCGCATCGAAACGCTTTTGGAGCAGCTACGTGCGCAGGGCATTCATGATGAATTTCTGCTGAAAGCCATTGCTGATGTGCCTCGCGAGCGTTTTATCGATGAGGCGTTTGAGCACAAAGCGTGGGAAAACGTCGCGTTGCCGATTGGCATGGGGCAGACCATTTCACAGCCCTACATGGTGGCGCGGATGACCGCCTTGTTGGAGCTCACTCCAGAATCGCGCGTGCTGGAAATTGGCACCGGTTCTGGCTATCAGACCGCCATTCTGGCGCATCTGGTCAATCATGTTTACTCCGTAGAACGTATCAAAGGTTTGCAATGGCAGGCTAAGCGCCGCCTGAAGCAACTCGATTTGCACAATATCTCAACGCGTCACGGCGATGGCTGGCAGGGATGGGCGGCGCGTGGTCCGTTCGATGCCATTATTGTCACCGCAGCGCCACCTGAAATTCCGACTTCGCTGATAGCGCAATTGGGCGAGGGCGGCAAAATGGTGCTGCCGGTAGGTGAGGATCAACAGGTGTTAAAGCGTTTGCGTCGTCAGGGCGATGAATTGATAGAAGAAATCATCGAGCCCGTCCGCTTTGTGCCGTTGGTTCAGGGCGATCTTGCCTGAACCGTCACTACGCAATTCTTCACAACTGTTACATGGCACGGCACAGTTGATATTGTTACTATCCTTGTTTATCAATGCTAAAGACCGTTTTTAACGTTACGCGCAGTGGATTATGCGGTTAACGCCGTTACACATTTATATTCAGGGTTGCCATCACGGGGGATCAGTGAGCATGGGAAGCACAGCATTTCAATTACGCCGTTTGGCGGCACTTTCTTTGGTAGGTTTTTGGCTGGCGGGCTGTAGTTCAGGCGATAATACGCAGGCACCCATTAGCCAGGTTGGTAGTAACAGCGGCGACAGTGGAATGGCTTCAGCCCCCAGTGGCGGCATGATCTCCTCGCAAAGTAGCGGTGTGCCTGCGATGCCGAGTGGCGGAATGTTAAGCGGCGGCACTTCTTCAGCGCAACCGTCCGGCGGAATGGTTAGTGGTAATAATAATGTGGCCACGGAAAATGGTCGCATTGTGTACAATCGCAACTATGGGAATATTCCGAAAGGCAGCTACGGCGGCGAGACCTACACCGTGAAACGTGGCGACACCCTGTTCTATATTGCCTGGATTACCGGCAACGATTTCCGCGATCTGGCGCAACGCAACAACATCGCAGCGCCATATGGCTTGAACGCCGGGCAAACGCTGCAGGTTGGTAACGGCAACGGCCAGACCATCACCGGTGGTAATGCGATAACCGTAGCGGATGCAACACAGGGCGGCGTACCTGTTACACCGAGTCAAACGCAAATTAAATCGACCCCTGTTGCACAGCAACCTGTTATTACGTATTCTGATGATTCGGGTAATTCGTCGGGTAGCAAATTGCTGCCGTCGAAAGGAGCAAATAATGTGGCAACGACCACAGCTCCGGTTGTCGCACCACCTACAGTCAGCAGCACGACTAATAGCACAACTCCAGTGGGAAGCTGGCGTTGGCCGACTGATGGGAAGATCATCGATAACTTCTCCGCTGCGGAAGGCGGAAATAAAGGTATCGATATCGCCGGTTCGCGTGGACAACCTGTTGTCGCCACAGCTTCGGGAAGAGTGGTGTACGCAGGCAACGCGCTCCGTGGGTACGGTAATTTAATCATCATCAAACACAATGATGACTACCTGAGCGCCTACGCCCACAACGACTCTATGCTGGTCCGGGAACAACAGGAAGTTAAGGCGGGGCAAAAAATCGCTACCATGGGTAGCACCGGTACCAGTTCAGTAAGATTGCACTTTGAAATTCGTTACAAGGGGAAATCCGTAAACCCGTTGCGTTATTTACCGCAGCGATAATCCGGCAGAACCTTGGTTCTGCCCTTGGATCACGGGTAGGAGCCGCTAATGAACCAGAATACGCTGAAAGTTAACGATTTACATGAAGATGCGGAATTCGAGGAAAACAACGGAGCTGAGGTTTTTGATGAGAAGGCTCTCGTTGAGAACGAACCTGGTGATAACAACGACGTAGCGGAAGAAGAGCTGTTGTCACAGGGTGCGACGCAACGCGTTTTGGATGCGACGCAGCTTTACCTCGGAGAGATTGGTTACTCACCACTGCTGACGGCAGAAGAAGAAGTCTTCTTTGCACGCCGTGCATTGCGGGGTGATATTCCTTCTCGCCGCCGCATGATTGAAAGTAACTTACGCTTGGTAGTAAAGATTGCCCGCCGTTACAGCAATCGTGGTCTGGCGCTGCTGGATCTGATTGAAGAGGGTAATCTCGGCTTGATTCGCGCCGTAGAGAAGTTTGACCCAGAACGTGGGTTCCGTTTCTCAACTTACGCCACGTGGTGGATTCGACAGACAATTGAACGGGCGATCATGAATCAAACCCGTACCATTCGTTTGCCAATCCACATCGTTAAAGAGTTAAACGTTTATCTGCGTACCGCGCGTGAACTTTCGCACAAGCTTGATCATGAGCCGAGTGCTGAAGAGATTGCCGAGCAGTTAGACAAGCCAGTTGATGACGTAAGCCGTATGCTGCGTCTCAATGAGCGCATTACCTCGGTTGATACACCTTTGGGTGGCGATTCCGAAAAAGCGCTGCTGGATATCCTGGCCGATGAGAAAGACAACGGTCCGGAAGACACCACGCAAGATGATGATATGAAACAAAGCATCGTTAAGTGGTTGTTTGAATTGAATGCCAAGCAGCGTGAAGTGCTGGCGCGTCGTTTTGGCCTGTTAGGCTATGAAGCGGCAACGCTGGAAGATGTAGGTCGTGAAATCGGGTTGACCCGTGAACGCGTACGTCAAATCCAGGTGGAAGGGCTGCGCCGTCTGCGTGAGATTCTGCAGACACAGGGCCTGAACATTGAAGCACTGTTTCGCGAATAATTTTTACCGATAATGAAAAACGGTGACCTGATGGTCACCGTTTTTTTTCGCCTGCAGGTCAGGTTTTCTGACTGCTTGCAATATAGTTGCTGCCAGCAGTCATTTAGTGACTTCAGACCAGCGTCTTGAGGCGATAAATCCATTCCAGCGCCTGCTTAGGTGTGAGGCTATCAGGATCCAGTGCTTCCAGCGCATCCATCGCTGGTGAGGTTTCTGCCACCAACAACTGCATTTGCGAACCTTCCACCGTTGATGCTGCAGAGCTACCGGACAGTGTTTCTAACTCCTTCAGCTTGTTACGTGCACGCTTGATCACCTCTTTCGGCACGCCCGCCAGCGCAGCTACCGCGAGACCATAGCTTTTGCTCGCCGCGCCATCCTGTACGCTATGCATAAAGGCGATAGTATCGCCATGTTCCACCGCATCCAGATGCACATTCACCACACCTTCCATTTTCTCTGGCAGCGTAGTCAACTCGAAATAGTGGGTAGCGAACAGCGTCATGGCTTTAATACGATTCGCCAGGCTCTCTGCACAAGCCCATGCCAGCGACAGCCCATCGTAAGTTGAGGTACCGCGACCAATTTCATCCATTAGCACCAGACTGTTTTCGGTGGCGTTATGCAGGATATTGGCGGTTTCCGTCATCTCAACCATGAAGGTGGAGCGACCAGAAGCCAGGTCATCTGCAGCGCCGACGCGAGTGAATATACGATCGATCGGGCCGATGACCGTTTCTTCTGCGGGCACATAGCTACCAATCCACGCCATCAAAGCGATCAAGGCGGTCTGGCGCATATAGGTACTTTTACCGCCCATATTGGGGCCGGTAATAATCAGCATGCGCCGTTGCGGAGAGAGCGACAGCGGGTTGGCGATAAAGGGTTCTTTCAGCACCTGTTCAACCACCGGATGGCGTCCTGCGGTAATGCGAATCCCCGCTTTTTCTTGCAGCACCGGACGGCAGTAGTTTAGCGTCCAGGCGCGCTCGGCCAGATTGGCTAATACATCCAGTTCTGATAGCGCGGCTGCGCTGATTTGCAGCGCTTCAAGGTGCGGCAGCAAACGGTCGAAAAGGTCCTCATAGAGGCCTTTCTCAAGGGCTAATGCTTTCCCTTTTGATGTCAGAACCTTGTCTTCATACTCTTTCAGTTCGGGGATGATGTAACGCTCAGCATTTTTCAATGTCTGACGGCGAACATAGTGAATGGGTACCAGATGACTTTGCCCGCGACTTACCTGAATGTAATAGCCGTGAATCGCATTAAAGCCGACTTTCAGCGTATCCAGCCCGAGTTTTTCACGCTCGCGAATCTCCAGGCGATCAAGATAATCGGTGGCGCCATCCGCCAGGGCGCGCCATTCGTCGAGCTCAGCATTGTAACCCGGGGCAATCACGCCACCGTCGCGCACCAGCACCGGCGGTGATTCAATAATGGCTTGCTCGAGCAGCTCACGCAGCTCGTTGAACTCACCCATCTGAGACCGCAGGTTAATTAGCTGCGTAGCCTCAACGCCTGCAAGCTGCTGGTTTAACTCTGGCAATTGTTGAAAGGCGTGACGCATGCGCGCCAAATCGCGGGGGCGAGCAGTACGCAGCGCGAGGCGCGCCAGAATACGTTCCAGATCGCCCACCTGGCGCAGCACCGGTTGCAATTCCTGGCTGAGTGATTGCAGCTCAGCGATAGATTCCTGGCGACGAGCAATAGTAGAGACATCACGCAGTGGCATATGTAGCCACCGTTTAAGCATACGGCTGCCCATAGGCGTGACGGTTTTATCCAGTATTGCCGCCAGCGTATTCTCGATTCCACCCGCCAGATTCTGAGTGATCTCCAGATTTCGGCGTGTGGCGGCATCCATAATCACGCTATCCTGCTGACGATCCATGCTCAGCGAGCGGATATGCGGCAGCGAGGTGCGTTGCGTATCCTTGACATATTGCAGTAAACATCCGGCGGCACGCAGTGCCAGGTGGGCCTGCTCGACACCAAAACCGCTCAGATCGCGGGTGCCAAACTGCAGATTGAGCTGTTGGCGCGCCGTATCGATTTCATATTCCCACAGCGGACGGCGACGCAGACCACGACGTTGATCAATCAGCGTCATCGCCTGGAAATCTTCGGGATAGAGTAGCTCAGCGGGATTGGTACGCTGCAGTTCCGCCGCCATTGTTTCCACATCGCCCGGTTCACTCAGGCGGAATCGACCAGAGCTGATATCTAACGTCGCGTAACCAAAGCCGCGCTGGCTCTGAAAGATAGCGGCCAGAAGATTATCCTGGCGCTCTTGCAGTAAAGCTTCATCGCTGATGGTGCCGGGTGTAACGATACGCACGACTTTGCGCTCAACCGGGCCTTTGCTCAAGGCGGGATCGCCAATCTGCTCGCAGATCGCGACTGATTCGCCGAGCTGGACCAGTTTCGCCAGATAACCTTCAACCGCATGATAGGGCACACCCGCCATCGGGATGGGTTCTCCCGCGGATGCGCCACGCTTAGTCAGAGATATTTCCAGCAGCTGCGAGGCGCGTTTCGCGTCATCGTAAAACAGCTCGTAGAAATCGCCCATGCGGTAAAACAGCAGGATGTCAGGATGATCGGCCTTCAGGCGCAGGTATTGCTGCATCATCGGCGTATGGCCACTAAAGTCCATTTGCTCTGCTCCTTTCATCGTATTCTCACTCAACATTCATTCTTTTAATTGCCTGAGGCTGGGTCAATGCAGCCGGAAGTCCCGTTATCGTGGATAAATAACGAAAGCGGGATATTACCATTTTTGCCACAATACCTTCATCCGCCAGTAGGGCTTTCTGGCTGCCGACCATAACAAATTGCCTTAAGCGGTAAAAAGCAAATTTTAACGAAAAAGGTAAAGTGTGGAGCCGTTTCGCAAATTCACACTGTAACCGGCTGAAACCGGCGGCAAAGGGCTAAATTTTAAGATATTGCTCTGTATGTCACTTCAATGAACGATTACCATGAGTGCTTCCGGTTTCACCTGGCTTATGGATATCCAATGCGTTTTAAGGTTGCTCTTCTTCCGCTTATCACTCTGCTTGCTGCTTGCAGCAGTAAGCCTGCATCTCATCAGCAACCCGCCGTTGTTCCTGCACCTAAAGGCGGTTTTTTACTGGAGCCTTCCCACGCGATTCAGCCTATGTTTGGCGATTTTGCCGGTAATCCAGTTGCTGAGCAGTTCATTGACCAAATGGTGGCAAAGCACGGCTTTAATCGTGAGCAGCTGCACGCGGTCATTGGCCAGGCGAAGCGTCTCGATTACGTACTGCGTTTAATGGACCAGCAAGCTCCAAGCTATACGCCGCCAACCGGACCGAATGGCGCGTGGATTCGCTATCGCAATAAGTTTATTACGCCGGATAACGTGCAGAACGGCGTGGCATTCTGGAATCAGTATCAGGATGCACTGCAGCGTGCGCAGCAGGTCTACGGTGTGCCGCCGGAAATCATTGTTGGTATTATCGGTGTCGAAACGCGTTGGGGCCGGGTGATGGGCAAAACGCGCTTGCTGGATGCGCTGGCAACGCTGTCATTTAGCTATCCACGTCGTTCGGCCTACTTCAGCGGTGAGCTGGAGACCTTCCTGCTGATGGCGCGTACAGAACAAGATGATCCGCTGGATCTACGCGGGTCCTTTGCCGGTGCGATGGGTTATGGGCAATTCATGCCATCCTCTTACAAGCAATATGCGGTTGATTTTAATGGTGATGGCCACATTAACCTGTGGGATCCGGTTGATGCGATTGGCAGCGTGGCCAATTACTTTAAAGAACACGGCTGGCGTGCTGGAGAAAATGTTGCGGTTCCTGCGAGCGGTCAGGCTCCAGCATTAGAGAATGGCTTCAAAACTAAATATCCCGTCAGCACCTTAGCGGCAAGTGGCCTGACGCCGCAAGGATCGCTGGACGGTAATAATCAGGTAAGTTTATTGCGTCTGGACCTCGGCACCAGCTACCAGTATTGGTATGGCCTGCCAAACTTCTATGCAATTACCCGCTATAACCACAGCACGCACTACGCAATGGCGGTGTGGCAACTGGGTGAAGCCGTCGCTAAAGCGCGTCAAGGCAGTGTCTTTTAATGCTGTCCTTGTAAAGTGTGAGGGTATAAGATGGCGGCCCTTTTGCGGTGCCATCTTCACCGCATCCTACTTCTGAGGAGCGCTTATGAGTACCTTACCTGCCTGTCCTGTATGCCAGGCCGATTACACCTGGCAAGATGGCGATAATCTGAATTGCCCATCTTGTGGTCATATCTGGACGGCAAGTGGCGATGATGCAGTGGATGGTTTAGTTGTACGCGACGCCAACGGTAATTTATTGGTGGATGGCGATAGCGTCACTGTTATCAAAGATCTCAAGGTTAAAGGCAGTTCTTCCACGTTAAAAATCGGCACCAAGGTAAAAAGCATTCGTTTAGTCGAAGGTGATCACAATATTGATTGCAAGATCGAGGGTTTTGGTCCGATGAAACTCAAATCTGAATTTGTAAAAAAGAACTAGAATTAATGACGGGACGGCGCCGCGCCGTCCTGCCTGTTTTAACTCAGCAAACGATCCACTTCCGCGCACTGTTCCGCTGTCAGCTCGCCGCCGTAATTACGCGAGTAGCTGCTCATCGAATCAAATCGGCGGGCGACAGCCGTTTTGATGGTGGTAACAAAATCATCGCCAATAGTGTAAATCGCCATCAGCTTTCCGATGCGCTGTTGAATCTCGGCGAGCTGCGTTACATCCCCAGCACGCCATGCCTGCATCGCGCGGGCAAAAAGCTCCGGCACAATATTGTTCAATCCAGAAATCACACCTGAACCACCAGCCAGTAGATTGGGCAGCAGATATTCGTCGTAGCCAGAAAGTACGGTAAAATCAGCGCGAACTCTCCTTGTTTCATCAATCATCGCGCGGTTGTGCGACAAACAATCCATGGTGTCTTTGATGCCAATAAAATTGGGCAACTCGGCTGCCAGTTCCGCTACTAGCGCTGGGGTTAAATCGCAACCGGTGCGTGCCGGAAAATTATAGGCAAACCACTTGCCGCCTAGCTGTTTATCCAGCGTTTTGAAATAGTTCAGCAGCTGCTTCTGTGTCTGCCCGTAATAATAAGGAGGCAGCACCATCACCGCATCAAAGCCGTTCTGCCAGGCGGCGTCCGCCAGCTGCAGCATATCGGGAATGCAGGTACTGGAGACATTTGCCACCATAGTCAGTGGCGAAAGTTGGCGTGCCTCGTGGATGAGCAGTAGTCTTTCCTGTTGAGTAAGCGATGCAAATTCACCAATACTGCCCATTAACAGCAGGGTATCAATGCCCGATTGACTCAGGCGTGAAAAATGGCGTCCAAGTGCTTCAATGTCCAAATTATTCTTATTATCAAAAGGCGTTACTGAGGGACACCATACGCCGGACAATAGCGGTTTTGCAGACATGCCAGGTTCCTTAATGTATAAAAAATGAAACGTTGTTTTAAGTTAGTGATAACTGCGAATACTCACCAGTCACCAAAGACAAAAAGGTGAGGTATCGCACTATTCTCTTTCTGTGAAGACGGCAAAAACAGGTAGTGTGTGGCTCTTCAGCCAAGACAGGAGCTTTGCCATGCAAGACTGGAATCCCCAGCTGTATCGTCAATTCGAATCGGAGCGTACGCGTCCGGCGCGAGAGTTATTGGAGCGCATTCCACAAGCTGATGTGCGCTTTGCCACTGATCTTGGCTGCGGGCCAGGCAACAGCACGGAGCTGTTGGTGCAAGCGTGGCCGAATGCGCAGATAACCGGGATTGATAGTTCTGAAGCAATGTTACAGCAGGCCCGAGAACGACTGCCTTCTTGCCGCTTTCAGCAGGCGGATATTCGCACCTGGCAGGCCGAGCTGCCGCAACAGGTGATTTATGCAAACGCCTCGCTGCAATGGTTGACTGAACACCACACATTGCTGCCGCATCTGGTGAGTCAATTGGCTGTGGGTGGCGCATTAGCGATTCAGATGCCGGACAATCTTGAAGAGCCGTCGCACCGTTTAATGCGAGACGTGGCGGAGCGTGAAAACTGGCAGGGACTGATTTCGCCGCAGGCGGCAGATCGCAAGCGTCTCTTGACCACCGACCAGTATTACGATCTGTTAAGCGATGCGGGTTGTCAGGTCGATATCTGGCGCACCACCTATTATCATCCAATGACCGATGCGCAGGGCGTTATTACCTGGTTACGTGCGACAGGACTGCGTCCTTTCCTCGCGGAGCTGAATGATACGCAGCAAGCGGCCTTTCTCCATGATTATCACCAGGCGCTCATTCCGGCTTATCCCACTCGTAGCAATGGCAAGGTTTTGTTAGCTTTCCCACGACTGTTTATGGTTGCAGTGAAAACAGGCTGAGGTAACTGGAAGCGAGTACGCAGAATAGATCGCTGAAGGTTGAAAAGGGCTTTTCAGCGCACCATTTACTGCTAACGTGAGGCGCCACAACGGGAGAAGGCGATGAACGATGAACAATTGCAGCAGTTGAGTCACCGCATTGGCCAACAGCTAAAAATTCGTCAGGCAACAATCACCGCAGCGGAATCCTGCACCGGTGGCTGGATTGCGAAGGTATTTACCGATATCAGCGGTAGCTCCGCCTGGTTTGAGCGCGGTTTCGTGACATACAGCAATCAAGCTAAACAGCAAATGGTTGGTGTGCAGGTTAGCACGCTGGAGCAGCATGGTGCGGTGAGCGAACCAACCGTGCGTGAGATGGCAGTCGGTGCGGGGAAAGCGGCGGCGGCAGAATATGCCATTGCCGTGAGCGGTATTGCGGGGCCGGATGGCGGCACGCCAGATAAACCGGTTGGCACCGTGTGGTTTGCTATCGCGGGCCCTGAGGGGCGCGTATTAGCGCAGCGTAAGGTTTTTGCCGGCGACCGTGATGCGGTACGCCGACAGTCTGTGGCCTGGGCGCTACAAACGCTGCTTGATGAATTTCTGACAAATTAAACTTGATACTGTATGACCATACAGTATAATTAGCAGCAACAGAACGAGCGACATATTTGGTGTCGGCTCACCCAGCATGATTAGGAGTGGAAATGGCGATCGACGAGAACAAACAGAAGGCTTTAGCTGCCGCACTGGGCCAGATTGAGAAGCAATTTGGTAAAGGCTCCATCATGCGCTTGGGTGAAGACCGCTCAATGGATGTCGAAACCATCTCTACCGGTTCACTGTCACTGGATATCGCGCTCGGCGCGGGTGGCTTGCCGATGGGACGTATCGTTGAGATTTACGGACCAGAATCTTCGGGTAAAACCACCCTGACTCTGCAGGTTATTGCCTCAGCACAGCGCAAAGGTAAAACCTGTGCCTTTATCGATGCTGAGCACGCATTGGATCCGGTATACGCGAAAAAACTGGGCGTTGATATCGATAACCTGCTGTGCTCACAGCCGGATACCGGTGAACAAGCGCTGGAGATCTGTGATGCCTTGGCACGTTCGGGCGCAGTTGACGTTATCATCGTTGACTCCGTGGCGGCTCTGACGCCGAAAGCGGAAATTGAAGGTGAGATCGGTGATTCGCACATGGGTCTGGCCGCGCGTATGATGAGCCAGGCAATGCGTAAGCTCGCAGGTAACCTGAAGCAGTCCAATACGCTGCTGATCTTCATCAACCAGATTCGTATGAAGATTGGCGTGATGTTCGGTAACCCGGAAACCACGACCGGTGGTAACGCGCTGAAATTTTACGCTTCTGTTCGTCTGGACATCCGCCGTATCGGTGCGATCAAAGAGGGCGACGAAGTAGTAGGTAGCGAAACCCGCGTGAAGGTAGTGAAGAACAAAATTGCTGCACCGTTTAAGCAGGCTGAATTCCAGATCATGTACGGCGAAGGCATTAACACCTTTGGCGAGCTGGTGGACCTTGGCGTGAAGCACAAGCTGGTTGAGAAAGCCGGTGCCTGGTACAGCTACAACGGTGAGAAGATTGGTCAGGGTAAAGCTAACTCAACCAACTTCCTTAAAGAGAATCCAGCGATTGCGAATGAGATCGACAAAAAGCTGCGTGACTTGCTGTTGAGCGGTGATGCAGTAGCAGCAGACACCGCGAAAATCTCGGCTGAAGATCGCGAAGAAGCCAGCGAAACTAACGAAGATTTCTAAAATATTAACGGGAGCAGAGATGCTCCCGTTTTGCTTTTCCCCGCCAGCGCTTTTCCTCCTCGCCTTCTTGCTTTACCCTGCGACCCTGCACGACTGTTAGAACAAGGTTGATCATATGTCATCGTCACCATCTGTGGCACCTGTGCCAACATATTCCCGTTTGCTGGACCGCGCCATGCGTATCCTTACGCAGCGCGATCACAGTCGCGAAGAGCTGAAACGTAAATTGCAGCTCTCTGCACAGCGTGCAGCCTATTTGCAGCAGCAGGAAAACACGCCCATTCCCGATGAGCTGCTGGAAAAAGTGCTCGACTGGTGTCAGGAGAGCGGTTGGCTCAACGATGAACGCTTTACCGAACGCTTTATTCAAAGCCGTGCCCGGAAGGGATATGGCCCACAGCGCGTGCGTATGGAGTTGCAGCAAAAAGGCATTGGCCGCGATGAGATAAATCAGGCGCTGTTCGATACCGACGTTAACTGGAGCTTATGCGCCGCCGATCTTGCCAAACGCAAATTTGGCGAGCCCTTACCGCAAACCTGGGCCGAGAAAAGTAAGGTACAGCGTTTTTTAATGTCGAAAGGCTTTATGATGGAAGATATTCAGGCTGTTTTCAGAAATAGTGACGACTGAAAGGCGATGTGATTTTACTTCCCACTGAAGAAAATTTATCTTATTCCCACTTTTTGTTCCTCAGTCAGCGGCAGGCCGGATGGATGTGGTTTGCCAGCGAAAGGGAACGTTCGTTAGCGTGATTCCAGGAATTTTATGAGCAAGAGCACTGCTGAGATCCGTCAAGCGTTTCTCGACTTTTTTCATAGCAAGGGACATCAGGTTGTAGCCAGCAGCTCCCTCGTACCGAACAACGATCCGACATTGCTGTTTACCAATGCCGGAATGGTCCAGTTTAAAGACGTATTCCTTGGTCAGGATAAGCGCGACTATGCGCGCGCAACCACGTCTCAACGCTGTGTGCGTGCCGGTGGCAAGCATAATGACCTCGAAAACGTGGGCTACACGGCACGTCATCACACCTTCTTTGAAATGTTGGGCAACTTCAGCTTTGGTGATTACTTCAAGAAAGAAGCGATCGCTTATGCATGGGAACTGCTGACGGGTGAGCAGTGGTTTAAGCTGCCAAAAGAGCGTTTGTGGGTGACCGTCTATGAAACTGACGATGAAGCCTTCGAAATTTGGGCCAACGATATTGGTGTGCCGCGTGAGCGCATTATCCGTATTGGTGACAACAAAGGCAGCGCTTTCGCATCAGATAACTTCTGGCAGATGGGCGATACCGGTCCTTGCGGCCCTTGTACCGAGATTTTCTTCGATCACGGCGATCATATCTGGGGTGGTCCTCCGGGCAGCCCGGAAGAGGATGGCGACCGTTACATTGAGATCTGGAACATCGTCTTCATGCAGTTCAACCGTCAGGCTGACGGTACTATGCAGCCGCTGCCCAAACCCTCCGTGGATACCGGTATGGGCCTGGAGCGTATTGCAGCCGTATTGCAGCACGTAAACTCCAACTACGAAATCGACTTGTTTGCCAAATTGATTCAATCCGTTGCTCAGGTAACCGGTGCGACCGATCTGAATAATAAATCGTTGCGCGTTATCGCTGACCATATTCGCTCTTGCGCCTTCCTGATTGCAGATGGTGTGATTCCTTCGAATGAAAACCGTGGCTATGTATTGCGTCGCATCATTCGTCGTGCAGTGCGTCACGGCAATATGCTGGGTGCGAAAGAGGCGTTCTTCTATAAGCTGGTTGCGCCACTGATTGATGTGATGGGTGCTGCAGGTGAAGATCTGAAGCGTCAGCAGAAGCATGTTGAAAACGCGCTGAAAAACGAAGAAGAGCAGTTTGCTAAAACTCTGGAGCGTGGACTTGCGCTACTGGATGAAGAGCTGGCGAAGCTGCAGGGCGATACGCTTGATGGCGAAACAGTCTTCCGTCTGTACGATACCTTCGGTTTCCCGGCGGATCTGACGGCTGACGTGTGCCGTGAGCGCAATTTAAAGATTGATGAAGCGGGCTTTGAAGCCGCGATGGAACAGCAGCGACAACGCGCGCGTGAAGCCAGTGGTTTTGGCGCCGACTATAACAATGTCATTCGCATTGATGCTGCAACCGACTTTAAAGGCTATGACCATCTGGAACTGAACGCTGTTGTGCAGGCGCTATTTGTAGACGGTCAGCAGGTTGAGCAGATTAGCGCAGGTCAGGACGCGGTTGTGGTTCTTGACGAAACGCCGTTCTATGGTGAGTCAGGTGGACAGGTTGGCGATACTGGTGTGCTGGCTGGGCAGAATGCTGAATTTAGCGTTCAGGATACTCAGAAGTATGGTAAAGCGATTGGTCATATCGGTAAGCTGAGCAGCGGCCAGTTACGCGTTGGCGATCGTTTGCATGCGCAGGTGGATGAAACTCGTCGTGCGCGTATCCGTTTAAACCACTCTGCCACGCACCTGCTGCATGCCGCACTGCGTCAGGTGTTGGGTGATCACGTAGGACAGAAAGGCTCGCTGGTTAACGATAAATATCTGCGTTTCGACTTCTCTCATTTTGAAGCCATGAAACCGCAGGAAATCCGTCAGGTTGAGGATATTGTTAACGCGCAGATTCGCCGTAACCTTGCCGTTGAGACCGAAATCATGGATCTCGATGATGCAAAAGAAAAGGGCGCAATGGCGCTGTTTGGCGAGAAATATGATCAGCGTGTTCGCGTGTTGACCATGGGTGACTTCTCCACCGAGCTGTGTGGTGGTATCCATGCAGTACGTACCGGAGATATCGGCCTATTCCGCATTCAGTCTGAGTCTGGTACGGCAGCAGGTGTTCGTCGTATTGAAGCCGTAACCGGTGAAGGTGCGCTGGCGCAAGTTAACGCACAGAGCCAGCAGCTGCTGGATGTAGCGCAATTGGTGAAAGCCAACAGCAGTAACCTTAATGAGAAAGTGCGCGGTCTGGTTGATCACGTTCGCGCACTGGAAAAAGAGTTGCAACAACTTCGCGATCAGCAAGCTGCGCAGGAGAGTGCTTCCCTGAGCAGCAAAGCCGTTGAAGTGAAAGGCACCAGGTTGCTGGTGAGTGAGCTGAGCAACGTTGAGCCAAAAATGTTGCGTACCATGGTCGATGATCTGAAGAACCAACTAGGTTCTGCCATCATTGTGCTGGCAACCGTTGAGGCAGGTAAAGTTTCACTGATTGCTGGCGTGACCAAAGATCTCACTGACCGCGTAAAAGCCGGTGAACTGATTGGCGAACTCGCCTCTCAGGTTGGCGGTAAAGGCGGTGGTCGTCCAGATATGGCTCAGGCCGGCGGTACAAATCCGCAGGCGCTGGCTGGCGCGCTGGAAGGCGTGCAGGAATGGGTCAGTAACCGACTGTAACGTATAACTTCGCATTGTGATAAGCGCCAGAAGCCCGTTTTCTGGCGCTTTTTTAACGCGGTGCACACCAGGTAATGACAAAGTCCGGTTGATGTAGTGTATTTCGGCTAAACTAACTATCAGCAGAATGTATTGGCATGGCGAAGCACAATGGTGTATTTGTCATAGGCATTGTTCAGCGTTATATGATGGATACGGCCGGGAGAACAAAGAAGCCCGACTCTTTTAATCTTTCAAGGAGCAAAGAATGCTTATTCTAACTCGTCGAGTTGGTGAAACCCTCATGATTGGCGATGAGGTGACTGTAACGGTGCTGGGTGTTAAAGGTAACCAGGTCCGCATTGGTGTTAACGCGCCTAAAGAAGTTTCGGTACATCGCGAAGAGATCTATCAGCGTATTCAAGCCGAAAAAACTCAGCAAACGAGTTACTAACGGATTCAGCGCCTCGCTCTCCAGCGAGGCGCTACCGGTTTTTCTCCTCCTGTAGTGCCCATCTCCTGTTTTTCTTTCTCATTCTCTCAATTCATTTAGCGCCTATTTGTGTTCTCTGGCAGGCTTTCTTTGTTGATTAATCACTCTTTTTGTCGCTAAAGCAGCCGAATTGAGCGTCATTTGTGCAATCAAACAAAAGGCTGGAAATAAATGTTTGACTTATAAGTCCGGGAAAGTAATATGTGCGCCACGCAGTGCCGATGAGCAGAAACAAAGTTCAGAAGCACGGTTCGGAAGAACGCGTAAGGTGAGGTGGCCGAGAGGCTGAAGGCGCTCCCCTGCTAAGGGAGTATGCGGTCAAAAGCTGCATCCGGGGTTCGAATCCCCGCCTCACCGCCATTTCCGATGCATCCATAGCTCAGCTGGATAGAGTACTCGGCTACGAACCGAGCGGTCGGAGGTTCGAATCCTCCTGGATGCACCATTCGGAAAGATGAAGTAAGAGTGAACGAGCAGTTCCTTTCATGGTGAGTTGTTAGCACCCTGCGTTGTACAAGAATTAACTCGATGCATCCATAGCTCAGCTGGATAGAGTACTCGGCTACGAACCGAGCGGTCGGAGGTTCGAATCCTCCTGGATGCACCATATTCTCGAATATGGAAAGTGCCTCAGTGTGTCATGTCGTGATAAACGTTCAGGCCGCACTAAGGAGGATAACGTTGCTTTAGCAACGGCCCGTAGGGCGAGGCGAAAGCCGAGTAATCCTCCTGGATGCACCATTCTTCGTATCATCCTCAGGTTGTTTCAGTTAGTCCATCGTAAGAAAACCTCAATGCATCCATAGCTCAGCTGGATAGAGTACTCGGCTACGAACCGAGCGGTCGGAGGTTCGAATCCTCCTGGATGCACCATTCCTCTTCAAACTTCTCAAAATTTACCTCAGCAGTAACTCAATGCATCCATAGCTCAGCTGGATAGAGTACTCGGCTACGAACCGAGCGGTCGGAGGTTCGAATCCTCCTGGATGCACCATCACTTCTTCGATATCTCTCAGTTTTTGACACTTAGTTTCTGAATCCTCCAACGACAATCTCTACATCCACTAAAAAACGTTGTAATTACCGCCGTTTATCACCGGTATTACGCTATGACCTTTTTCCTAAAACGAAAAATGCTAATGCTTTCAAAGCATTTGCGGTTAAGCGCGCCTGGCGACAACCTGAGCGCATTACGCTAAAGTAATGGCTCATTTTGTGGTACTCGACGGAGTGACAATGTACGACCAATATGATGCCCTGATTTTCGATATGGACGGCACAATTCTCGATACTGAGCCGACACATCGAAAAGCCTGGCAGCAGGTGCTTAGCCGCTACGGTTTCACCATGGATGAAGAAAAAATGGTGGGGTTCAATGGCGCACCCACCTGGCAGCTGGCGCAGTTTATTCTTGAGCAAAACAATGCCAGGCATGACCCGCATCTGTTGGCAGCGGAAAAAACCGCGGCTCTAAAGGCGATGCTGCTGGATGACGTACGTCCGCTGCCGCTAATGGACGTCGTCAAAGCCTATCATGGTCGCCGTCCGATGGCGGTGGGCACCGGCAGTGAACATAGCCTGGCGAAAGCACTGCTCGAAGAGTTGGGCGTTTACCACCTATTTGATGCGGTTGTCGGGGCTGATGACGTACAGCGTCATAAACCGCAACCGGATACCTTTTTACGCTGCGCTGAAATGATGGGAATTGCGCCCGAGCGCTGTGTGGTGTTTGAGGATGCTGACTTTGGCGTACAAGCGGCAAAAGCAGCAGGCATGGACGTGGTTGATGTCCGTTTACTGTGAATGAATTTCTGACCTATGGTTCGTTATTCGGCAGTAGCTTCCTGAGTGCAACCCTGTTACCGGGGAGCTCGGAGGCGGTGCTGATTGCACTGCTGATCGCCCAAAAGGGTTCGGTTTATGGATTGTTATTGGCTGCATCAGTGGGAAACACGCTGGGTGGCCTGACCAACATTCTTCTTGGTCGCCTGATGCCGCTGAAAAGGCAAGGGCGATGGCACGACACAGCAATGACGTGGTTACATCGATTGGGACCTGCAGCACTGATCTTTAGCTGGCTGCCGGTAGTGGGCGACTTACTCTGCGTGCTCGCGGGTTGGTTGCGCTTTGCCTGGCTGCCCTCGGTGCTGTTCCTCGCCATCGGTAAAACGCTGCGTTATATCGTTATCGCGACCGCCACATTACAAACATTGCAATGGTGGCATTGATTCGCACAGATTCGAGGCTACGGTTAACATTATGCTGAACAAAAATAAATTATTCACACAGCGGGAGGTTAATGTGATCCCGGACGTATCTAAGGCACTTTCCTGGCTGGAAGCGCATCCTGACGCGTTAAAGGGTATCGGCCGTGGTATTGAGCGCGAATCATTACGCGTTAAACCCGATGGTCACCTGGCAACCACAGGGCACCCCGAGTCTTTGGGTTCGGCACTCAAGCATGATTGGATTACTACCGATTTTGCCGAAACGCTGATGGAGTTCATCACGCCTGTTGATCAAAGCATCGATCGTTCACTGGCGTTCCTGCGTGATATTCACCGCCATGTCGCGCGTGAGTTGGGCGAAGAGCGTTTGTGGCCCTTTAGCATGCCTGGCTATATCGATGACGTTGATAGTATTGAGCTAGCGCAGTACGGCAGCTCCAATATCGGTAAAATGAAAACCCTGTATCGTCAGGGCCTCAAAAATCGTTATAGCGCGCTGATGCAGATTATTTCAGGCGTGCATTACAATTTCTCGCTGCCTTTGTCATTCTGGCAAGAGTGGGCAGATGTGAAAGATTTGGAAAGCGGCAAAGAGACCATATCCGCTGGCTATCTGCGTTTAATTCGAAATTATTATCGCTTTGGCTGGGTAATTCCTTATCTGTTCGGAGCATCACCAGCTATTTGTTCCTCATTCCTGCAAGGGCGCGAAGAGAGCAAGTTGCCGTTTGAAACTGACGGTAAAGGCACGCTGTGGCTGCCGCACGCCACGTCGTTGCGCCTGAGCGATCTTGGTTACACCAATAAATCGCAGAGTGGATTAGGGATTACCTTTAACTCGCTGGAAGGCTACGTTGCGGCGCTGAAAGCGGCAATCAAAACGCCGTCGGAAGAGTATGCGGCAATGGGCACTAAAGATGCCGATGGCAATTGGCTACAGCTGAATACCAACGTTCTGCAGATTGAAAATGAGCTGTATGCGCCCATTCGTCCAAAGCGTGTTACGCGTTCAGGCGAAGCGCCATCCGATGCGCTGCTGCGCGGTGGTATCGAATACATTGAAGTGCGCTCACTGGATATCAACCCGTTCTCGGCGATTGGTGTTGATGCCGATCAGGCTCGCTTCCTCGACCTGTTCCTGATTTGGTGTACGCTGGCTGATGCGCCTGAAATGAGCGCCGATGAGCTGTTGTGTACGCGTAAAAACTGGAACCGTGTGGTGATGGAAGGACGTAAGCCGGGGCAGGTTATCGCGGTGGGTTGTAGCGAAACTGAGCATACATTGGTTGAAGTGGGTAAAGCGCTGTTTGCCGATCTGCGTCGCGTGGCCGAGGTGCTCGACAGTAATCACGGCAATACGCA
The DNA here is from genome assembly GCF_000282675.1 of Pantoea sp. GM01. Classification (NCBI taxonomy): domain Bacteria; kingdom Pseudomonadati; phylum Pseudomonadota; class Gammaproteobacteria; order Enterobacterales; family Erwiniaceae; genus Pantoea; species Pantoea sp. GM01. The sequence continues at coordinate 42,529 of NZ_AKIU01000089.1, forward strand.
ATATCAACAGGTTTGCGATCAACTGGTGGCATCCTTTGACGATCCTGAGCTAACCTATTCGGCGCGCATCCTTCATGCCATTAAAGAAAATGGTTTGACCGGCGCAGGCGTGGCATTAGCGGAGCAATATCGTCATCTGCTGTGCGAGGAGTCGTTAGAGATTCTGACTGAAGATGATTTTAGTCGTCAGGCGCGTGAGTCGCTGCAAGCGCAAGAGCAGCTAGAACAGAGCGATACGCTGGATTTCGAAAGCTACCTTGCAGGTCGCGAAGGCTAGAAAAGAAAATGGCCACATCAATGTGGCCAAAATAAACATCTCTGTTGTCAGGGATGATGATAACAAATGCGCGTCTTTCATATATTCAGACGTTGGGCGAACAGAAAAGTTTCATTGTTTTAAAAAAAATCTCAAAACAGGAGGTGACGTATGCCACTACTGGATAGTTTTACTGTTGATCACACCATCATGGGCGCGCCTGCAGTGCGCGTAGCAAAAACCATGAAGACTCCGCATGGCGATACCATCACCGTCTTCGACCTGCGTTTCTGCCGTCCGAATATTGAAATTCTGACTGAGCGTGGCATTCATACGCTGGAGCACCTGTTTGCCGGCTTCATGCGCAATCACCTGAATGGTGATGGCGTAGAAATCGTCGATATCTCGCCGATGGGTTGCCGTACCGGCTTCTATATGAGCTTGATTGGCACGCCTGACGAGCAGCGCGTGGCGAAAGCCTGGAAAGGCGCGATGGAAGATGTGCTGAAAGTGAAAGAGCAGGGCCAGATTCCAGAGCTGAACGAGTATCAGTGCGGTAGCTACAAGCTGCACTCACTGGATGAAGCGCAGCAGATCGCGCGTAATGTGCTGGCTCACGACATTGGCGTGAACCGCAACGAAGATCTGAAGCTCCCTGCTGAAAAGCTGAAAGAGCTGCATATCTAGTTAGTTGTTGCTTAGGCACCATAAAAAAACGCCGCGAGCATCGCGGCGTTTTTGTGTGCAGACTTCAGGAGCCGATTGAGGATTTCAGCGCGTGATGCGGCGTGATACGCACCTGCTTCACCATATTATCCTGCACATCGAGAATATCGATATCATAGGCGCCGAGCGTTATGCGGGTATCGACCAGCGGAATTTCCTCCAGAGCTTCAAGCAGCATGCCGTTAATGGTGCGCGCATCCTCTTCCGGCAGCGTCCAGTTAAAGGCTTTGTTGATTTCACGCACGTTGGCGCTGCCTTCAATCAGTACTGAACCATCATTCTGCGGCATGACTTCTTCTGCCAGCGACGGTGACATTGAGGTGGTGAAATCACCCACAATCTCTTCCAGAATATCTTCAATGGTCACTAACCCTTTGATATCGCCATACTCATCGACCACCAAACCGACTTTCTTTTTATTACGCTGAAATTTTACCAGCTGTACGTTTAACGGCGTACCTTCAGGCACATAGTAAATTTCATCGGCAGCACGCAACAGACGATCTTTGTTGAACTCTTTCTTCTCGGTCATCATGCGCCAGGCTTCGCGTACGCGCAGCATACCGACGCAATCATCCAATGAATCACGGAACAGAACGATGCGTCCATGTGGAGAATGGCTGAGCTGGCGCTCGATGGATTTCCAGTCGTCATTGACGTTGATGCCGACGATCTCATTACGCGGCACCATGATGTCATCCACGCTAACTTTTTCCAGATCGAGCACTGACAGCAGCATGTCCTGATTACGGCGTGACATCAGTGAGCGTGATTCATACACAATGGTGCGTAGCTCTTCTTTGCTTAATGCTGAACTGATAGAACCATCGGTTTTAATGCCCACCATGCGCATCAAAATCCTTGTGATGGTATTCAGCAGCCAAACCAGCGGCAGCATGACATATTGCAGCGGGGCCAATAACACGCTGCTGGGATATGCTACTTTTTCCGGATAGAGCGCAGCGACCGTTTTGGGCAACACTTCGGCAAAGACCAGCACCACAAATGTCAGAATACCGGTGGCAATCGCGACGCCGGCATCGCCATACAGGCGCATGCCAACAATGGTGCCGAGTGCGGAGGCGAGAATATTAACGAGGTTGTTGCCGATTAAAACCAGGCTGATCAAGCGATCCGGCCGACGCAGAAGTTTTTCCACCCGACGCGCACCGCGGTTACCGCTTTTGGCTTTATGGCGCAGTTTGTAACGATTGAGCGTCATCATGCCGGTCTCTGAACCGGAGAAATACGCAGAGACCAGCACCATGATGACCAGCGTAATGATCAGCGTGGTGGTTGAAACGTGTTCCAACACAAAATCCTTAGTGAGATGTGAGCAGGTGCTGAAGTACGCGACTGCCGAAGTAGGCCATGGTTAGCAGCAGCGCACCGCCACAGTTGAACCACACGACGCGGCGTCCGCGCCAGCCTTCGTGATAGTGCCCCCAGAGCAAAACAATATAGACAAACCAGGCAATGATGGAGAGAACCGCTTTATCTACATTCTCCGCGCTAAACAGGTTATGCATGAAGAACAGTCCGGTGCACAGCACCAGCGTCAGCAGCACGACACCAATTTGCGTGATGTGAAACATTTTGCGCTCAATGCTCAGCAGCGGTGGCATATCCTGAGTGAAAGCCAGCTTCTTGTTTTTCAACTGGTAATCAATCCACGCCAGTTGTAACGCATAGAGCGCGGCAATAATCAGCGTGGCATAGGCAAACAGCGACAGACCAATGTGAACCATCATGCCCGGCGTGGTTTCAAGATGCGTAATAAAGGCATTCGGCACAAAAGTGGCGAAGGCCAGGTTAATCAATGCGAAGCCGTACACAATGGGCAGCAGCAGCCAGCCACGATTACGTGAGGCAACAATCGTCATGATGGCGCAGATCAGCAGGCTAACTAGCGAACCGATATTGAGCAGACTGAGATTTTGCCCATTATCCACGGCAAAAATGCGCTGCTGCAGGGCAACGGCGTGCGCAATCAGCGCCACGCAGGCAGAAAGCACGGCAAAACGGCGCCAGCCACCGTTGCGTTTAAGCAGGCTGGGAATGATGAGTGCAAGACTGAGGGAGTAGGCGAACAGCGCCACGATCGCGAAAACGAACATAGATCCTTTCAGGTATCGGTCAGATAAGGAAAAAAGCAGTATAGCGCCAGCAGCAGCAGGCTCCAAACGATCTGAAGGTCAATTGCAGAGATCGCTCCGTCTTCGTGTTATAATCCGCCGCATTGTGTCGCCTGGGGCGGCCTCGCTACGGTTCTAAGTGAGAGAGCATGTTTGATAATTTAACCGATCGTTTGTCGCAAACCCTGCGCAATATCAGCGGCCGCGGAAGGCTGACCGAAGACAACATTAAAGACACGCTGCGCGAAGTGCGCATGGCGCTGCTGGAAGCTGACGTTGCGCTGCCGGTAGTGCGTGATTTTATTAATCGCGTGAAAGAAGCTGCAGTTGGCCACGATGTGAACAAAAGCCTGACGCCAGGTCAGGAGTTCATCAAAATCGTTCGCAATGAACTGGTTGCAGCGATGGGGGCTGAAAATAATGCGCTCAATCTGAATGCGCAACCACCGGCCGTGGTGTTGATGGCGGGTTTGCAAGGTGCTGGTAAAACCACCAGCGTCGCGAAGCTGGGTAAGTTTTTACGCGAAAAGCACAAAAAGAAAGTTTTGGTTGTTTCTGCTGACGTCTATCGCCCTGCGGCGATCAAGCAGCTGGAAACCCTGGCACAGCAGGTTGGCGTCGATTTCTGCCCGTCCGATCTGAGCCAAAAGCCGGTCGATATTGTTCAGAACGCGCTGAAAGAAGCCAAAGTGAAATTCTACGATGTGCTGCTGGTGGATACCGCCGGTCGTTTACACGTCGATGAAGCGATGATGGACGAAATCAAACAGGTGCACGCCGCGATTAATCCGGTGGAAACCCTGTTTGTGGTCGACGCCATGACCGGTCAGGATGCCGCGAATACGGCAAAAGCCTTCAATGAAGCGCTGCCGCTGACCGGTGTAATACTGACGAAAGTCGACGGTGATGCGCGCGGTGGTGCGGCGCTGTCGATTCGTCACATTACCGGCAAGCCGATTAAATTCATGGGGATGGGCGAGAAGACCGAAGCGCTGGAAGCTTTCTATCCAGAACGTATCGCCTCGCGCATTCTCGGCATGGGCGATGTTCTGTCGCTGATCGAAGATATCGAGAGCAAAGTTGACCGCGATCAGGCTGAGAAGCTGGCGAAAAAACTGAAAACCGGCGACGGTTTTGACCTCAATGATTTTCTTGAGCAGTTGAAGCAGATGCGCAACATGGGCGGTATGGCGAGCCTGATGGGCAAACTGCCGGGCATGGGTCAACTGCCTGATAACGTGAAGTCGCAGATGGATGACAAAGTGCTGGTTCGCATGGAGGCCATCATCAATTCGATGACGCGTAAAGAGCGTGAGAAGCCAGAAATTATCAAGGGTTCGCGCAAACGTCGTATTGCGCTGGGCTCGGGCATGCAGGTGCAAGACGTCAATCGACTGCTGAAACAGTTCGATGATATGCAGCGCATGATGAAGAAAATGAAGAAAGGTGGCATGGCCAAAATGATGCGTGGCATGAAAGGCATGATGCCACCTGGATTCCCTGGTCGCTAATGCGGCCGTCAAAAAGCCGGAAATTTGGCACGCTTAGGTTGCTTTTTGCGCCAAAATGAGTAAAATTTTCGGGCTTTTTATATCGCGCTCGGGCCCCGTTCCTCGATGGGGCCCGAGCGCTTTATTAACTAATGAGGATGTTATGGTAACAATTCGTTTGGCACGTCACGGCGCTAAAAAGCGTCCGTTCTATCAGGTCGTCGTTACTGACAGCCGCAATGCTCGTAACGGTCGTTTCATCGAGCGCGTAGGTTTCTTCAACCCGATCGCTTCTGGTCAGGCTGAAGGTCTGCGTCTGGATCTGGACCGTATTGAGCACTGGGTTGGCCAGGGCGCAACGCTTTCTGATCGCGTTAACGCGCTGATCAAAGAAGCAAAAAAAGCAGCTTAATCTGTCACGGTGGTGAGCATGAGCATTAAACCTGCCGGGCAGCCTCCCGTTAACCCGATCGTATTGGGAAAAATGGGCGCGGCTTACGGCATTCGAGGTTGGCTCAAAGTGTTTTCCTCCACTGAAGACGCTGAAAGCATCTTCGACTACCAACCCTGGTTCATCCAGCGCGCCGGTAAATGGCAGCAGGTCGAACTCGAGGGCTGGAAGCACCACAATCAGGACCTGATCATCAAAGTTAAAGGCATTGACGATCGGGACGCTGCAACGCAGTTGACCAATTGCGAAATTACGGTTGACTCCACGCAGCTGCCAGCGCTGGAAGCAGGTGATTACTACTGGAAAGACCTTATGGGTATGAAAGTCGTTAACCTCGAAGGCTACGAGATGGGCAAAGTCATTGATTTGATGGAAACCGGATCGAACGACGTTCTCGTCGTTAAGGCAAACCTGAAGGATGCATTCGGTGCGCAAGAGCGGTTAATTCCGTTTCTTGATGAACAGGTTATCAAGAAAGTCGATCTCTCTACTGGCCTTATTGAAGTAGATTGGGATCCTGGTTTTTGATCTCCGGACAATCCGGTAACGTAACGGCGAACGCGATGTGGATTGGTGTTATTAGCCTGTTTCCAGAGATGTTTCGCGCTGTTACCGAGTACGGGGTAACTGGCCGGGCAGTAAAAAATGGCCTGCTCAACATTCAAAGCTGGAGTCCTCGTGACTTCACGCATGACCGGCACCGTACCGTGGACGACCGTCCTTACGGCGGCGGACCGGGAATGTTGATGATGGTGCAACCCTTACGGGACGCCATCTCCGCAGCGAAAGCGGCGGCGGGAGAAGGCGCTAAGGTGATTTATCTTTCACCTCAGGGTCGCAAACTGGACCAACAGGGCGTTTGCGAACTGGCGACGAATCAGAAGTTGATTCTGGTTTGTGGTCGCTACGAAGGGATAGATGAGCGCGTAATTCACACTGAGATTGACGAAGAATGGTCAATCGGTGATTACGTTCTCAGTGGCGGTGAGCTACCAGCCATGACGTTGATTGACTCAGTCGCCAGGTTTATTCCCGGCGTATTGGGGAAACAGGCGTCAGCCGATGAGGATTCGTTCTCGGATGGTTTGCTGGATTGCCCGCACTACACCCGACCTGAAGTGTTAGAAGGGATGGAGGTTCCGCCAGTTCTACTGTCGGGCAACCATGCCGATATTCGCCGCTGGCGTCTGAAACAGTCGTTAGGCCGTACCTGGCTAAGAAGACCTGAACTTCTGGAAAACCTGGCTCTGACTGAAGAGCAAGCACGGTTGCTAAATGAGTTCCAGCGTGAACATCAGCAGCAACAAAACGATGAGGCGGAAGAGTAATCTTCCCTCACTATCAGTTTACCCAGGATAAGAGATTTAATTATGAGCAACATTATCAAGCAACTTGAACAAGAGCAGATGAAGCAGGACGTACCTTCATTCCGTCCGGGTGATTCCGTGGAAGTGAAAGTATGGGTCGTAGAAGGTTCTAAGAAGCGTCTGCAGGCATTCGAGGGCGTGGTTATCGCTATTCGTAACCGCGGTCTGCATTCTGCATTCACTGTTCGTAAGATTTCTAACGGCGAAGGTGTTGAGCGTGTGTTCCAGACTCACTCACCAGTAATTGACAGCATTGCTGTTAAACGTCGTGGTGCTGTGCGTAAAGCCAAACTGTACTACCTGCGTGAGCGTACCGGTAAGTCTGCTCGTATCAAAGAGCGTCTTGGCGCGTAAGCGACTTCTCAAAGTTAATAGCAAACAAGGGGTTGGCCATTTGGTCAGCCCCTTTTTTATGGTCGCTTTAAATGATAAATCGCCGTATTGACCGCGCCATTGGCTAATACGATCAATCCGTAGCGATAATCGACAAACGAAAAGCCGCTACGCAATGCCACTGCACGACTCGCGTGGTTCTCTTCTGCAGCCAGAATCTCAAGCTGATTAATATGTGGATGCTGAAAGCCAAACTCGACTAACTGCGCTACCGCGCGGGTTGCTACGCTTTGCCGCTGAGCATCACTTCGTACCCAATATCCTAATGCGCTAAATTCGCCCGGATGCCTGGCGAAGCGTATACCGGCGCCACCCAATAACCGATCCTTGTCATCGACAATGGCGAACTCTTCAGCCTCACCCTTGGTTCGCTGGATGTGCGTGAAATTGATCCAACTAACCGCTTCCTCTAAAAGATAATCATCATGCGCCCACGCCAACCAGGGCTTAAGAGTGCTCAAGGATTCATTAACGGCCTCCGTAAAAACATCGATATCTTGCAGGGTAAAGGGACGTAATTTCACAATGGGAATAGGCATCGTACGGCTCCTGAAAAATGTCAGAATAACAAAATGTTAGCTACGCGTTGAATAATAAATACAGTTGGCAAAAAGGTCTGTGTAACCATTAGTTTACACTGCTGTGTTGCGCGCATATTTATATATTATTGATATATATGATCATTTATATTGAGTCGTGATTATTTATTGTTGGTGGTAACAAAACTGTACATATATGGATTGCATGATGTACAGAGTGTGATAAAGTGAGCGCCATCCTCACTGAGGATCCCAAACCGCATAAACGAGTAAAAAAGGATCGCAATCATGCAAAAAGACGCGCTGAACAATGTGCATATCGCCGACGAACAGATTTTAATCACTCCGCAAGAGCTGAAAGCAAAATTCCCGCTCACTGCGGCGCAGGAAGCGCAAATTGCGTCTTCTCGCCAAACCATTGCTGACATTATTGCAGGCCGCGATCCGCGCCTGTTGGTGGTTTGTGGTCCTTGTTCGATTCACGATACCGAAGCTGCACTTGCCTATGCCCGTCAGTTGCAATCTCTCTCTGCACAGTTGAAGGATCAGCTGTACATCGTTATGCGCGTTTATTTTGAAAAACCTCGTACCACCGTCGGCTGGAAGGGGTTAATCAACGATCCTTATATGAATAACTCGTTTGATATGGAAGCCGGGCTGCACATTGCGCGTCAGCTGCTGGTTAATCTGGTGGAAATGGGTTTACCGTTGGCGACGGAAGCGCTGGATCCAAACAGCCCGCAATATCTTGGCGATCTGTTCAGCTGGTCGGCTATCGGTGCGCGTACCACCGAATCACAAACCCACCGAGAGATGGCATCGGGCCTTTCTATGCCAGTTGGCTTTAAAAATGGCACGGATGGCAGCCTCGGTACCGCTATTAATGCGATGCGCGCCGCCGCGATGCCGCACCGTTTTGTCGGTATCAATCAGGCCGGGCAGGTTTGTCTGTTGCAAACGCAGGGTAATCCTGACGGACACGTGATTCTGCGCGGCGGAAAAGCGCCAAACTATGGCCCAGAAGATGTCGCTCAGTGTGAAAAAGAGATGCTGAAAGCGGGACTGCGTCCGGCCTTAATGATAGATTGCAGCCATGGTAATTCTAACAAAGACTATCGCCGCCAGCCTGGCGTAGCCGAATCGGCTATCGCGCAGATTAAAGATGGCAACCGTTCCATCATTGGCCTGATGCTGGAAAGCAATATTCATGAAGGTAACCAGTCTTCCGAGCAGCCACGCAGTGACATGAAATACGGTGTGTCCGTCACTGATGCCTGCATTAACTGGGAAACCACTGAAACCTTGCTGCGTGAAATCCATCAGGATCTGCAGGGAGTGCTGTCGGCGCGTCTGTCACACGAGGTGTAATGAGTCATGGTGGCTGAACTGACCGCGCTACGCGATCAAATTGATGAAGTAGATAAAGCCTTGCTTGGCTTACTGGCAAAAAGACTAGAGCTGGTTGCCGAAGTAGGGGAAGTCAAAAGCCGCTACGGTTTGCCAATCTATGTTCCTGAGCGTGAGGCTAGCATGTTGGCTTCACGCCGTCAGGAAGCTGAGGCACTCGGCGTATCGCCGGATTTGATTGAAGATGTGCTGCGTCGTTTAATGCGCGAATCCTACGCGCATGAGAATGATAAAGGCTTCAAAACACTCTGCCCAACATTGCGTCCAGTGGTGATCGTCGGTGGTCGTGGCCAGATGGGACGTCTGTTCGAAAAGATGCTTACGCTGTCTGGTTATCAGGTGCGCATTCTGGACAAAGGCGATTGGGATCGATCAGACGCGTTGCTGCGAGATGCAGGCATGGTGATCATCAGTGTGCCGATCCATCTCACAGAACAAATTATCGGTGAATTACCGAAGTTGCCAGAAGACTGCATTCTGGTCGATTTGGCCTCGGTGAAAAATCGGCCGTTGCAGGCCATGCTTGCCGCGCACACTGGGCCGGTACTTGGCCTGCATCCGATGTTTGGTCCGGATAGCGGCAGCCTGGCGAAGCAGGTTGTGGTTTGGTGTGATGGTCGTCAGCCGGAGGCGTATCAGTGGTTTCTTGAGCAGATTCAGGTATGGGGCGCGCGTTTACACCGCATCAGTGCGGTCGAGCATGATCAGAATATGGCGTTTATCCAGGCGTTGCGTCATTTTGCGACCTTCGCTTATGGCCTGCATCTGGCCGAAGAGAACGTCAATCTGGATCAGCTATTAGCGCTGTCTTCGCCCATCTATCGCCTCGAATTGGCAATGGTTGGACGTCTGTTTGCACAGGATCCGCAGCTTTATGCTGACATTATTATGTCGTCTGAGAGCAATCTGGCACTGATTAAACGTTACTATCAGCGCTTTGGCGATGCCATCAAACTGTTGGAGCAAGGCGATAAACAAGCTTTCATCGACAGCTTCCAGCGTGTCGAGCATTGGTTTGGTGATTACGCTAAGCGTTTCCTGGTTGAAAGTAGAAGCATGCTGCGATCGGCTAACGACAGCCGTCAGTAAAACAGAAGGCATCCAGATGGATGCCTTTTTTACTTAGAGACGTGGTTCTACTGGCACCACATTCTCGCCCGGATAACAGCCGAGTACTTTTAATGAACGGGTTAAGCCGCTTAACTCAGCCAACGCTAACTGCATACTTTCAGATTGCAGATTGCCCTGCACATCAATGTAAAACATCTCTTCCCATGGATTACCGTTGATTGGACGGTTCTCAAGTTTACTCATAATCAGACCATGATTGCGTAGCACCATCAGTGCTTCAACCAGTGCACCGGCTTGTTGGCCAGTCGCCATAATCAGCGTAGTTTTCGCCGGTACCTGATTGGATACTTCAATCGCTTTACGAGCCAGCACGATGAAACGCGTATGGTTCTGCTGTTGATTGGCCAGATTACGCTCTAAAACCTGCAATCCATACAGTTCACCGCCCGCTTCACTGCCTAATGCGGCAACCTTCGGTGAATTCAACGCTGCAACCTTTTCCATCGCAGCAGCAGTACTTTCGGTGTATTCAATTTTCCACTGCGGGAAGCGATTAATAAATTGGCTGCATTGCTGGAACGGCTGTGGATGGCTGTAAACCGTTTCTATCTGCTGCAGATCGGTGGTGCCATTTACCAATACACAGTGCTCAATGGGAATGGTCAGTTCGCCAACAATTGATAAAGTGGTTTGCTGGAGCAGATCGTAAACGTCGTTGATAGAGCCAGAGCTGGTATTTTCGATGGGCATCACCGCGTAATCCGCCTGACCACTTTCGACCTGATGAATGATGTCATGAAACTTCAGGCAGCCGATCTCCACCATGGAGTCAAAGTGACGTGTGGCATATTTACGCGCTGCAAGATGCGAGTAAGAACCTTTCGGGCCCAGGAATGCAATACGCGGAGCGTGCGCATGTGGATGATTAAGGTTTTTCTGCAGTAAAGCCTGTTGGGTAAGAACGGAATCTTCAATTACCAGTTGGAATAAGCGGGTAATGTAGTGCGCATCAAGCTGATGTTTTTTTCCCAGAGAAATCAGGTTTTCCAGTAAAGCACGTTCACGTTCAACGTCGCGAATAGGGCGATGTGTGGCAAGTTTGGCTTGTGCGACTTCAACGGCCAGGGTGCGACGCTCCGACAATAGCGCTAATAGTTTTTCATCAACGGCGCTGATTTTGTCGCGTAACGCCAGTAGTGGATTTTCGGGATTCATAGGGCTCACCTGTAAAATGTCCAATAAAAAAGCCTCCCATTTGGGAGGCTTTGTTGTTCGTCTTCGCATTCATTTTCACATGACGAATCGCCTCCCAATCAGGGGAAGGTAAAAAAGAATGCGAAGAAGAACGGTAGATGTTTCATGGTTGTTTCCATAGATGAGGTGGTTTGAGAGTAACCGCAGTGATTTAAAGCTGTCAATAAAAAACGCGCCCGAAGGCGCGTTACTGAAGATGTATGTTTATTCCGTTGGCATGAAATCTTTCACACTGCTGTTGGCGCGACGGGCTTCGGGTTTATGTTGCGCTTTATTGAGTTGTCGCTCCAGCTTGGCAATCAAGTCATTGATGGCCGTGTACATATCATCATGTTTCGCGCTGGCAACCAGCGTTCCGTTAGGCGTATTAATGGTGGCATCTGCCACAAACTCCTTCGGCTCTTTCGATAACACAATGTGAGGGTTTATCAGATGTGTTTGCCATTTTTCCAGCTTGGCGAGACGCTCTTCAACGTGATTACGGATGGCCTCGGTGATTTCCATTTGTTTGCTGGTAATGTTCAGAATCATAGTTAAACCTCTCTGTCATTTCCGTCTGGGTAGGACCAGCATACCGTGGATATTAAGAAAATGTGTGATCTGGATCACATTGAAATGTCACATTTTGTCAATGCCGCTTAATTGTGAGAAAGGCCGGGAAAGTGGCGGGTACCGCTTGAAGATGAGCGAAGAAGGGCGCATTATTGAATGGATAACATTAGCGATAAATCTATAAAATTATTGAGTTAACCAAAAAATGGCATAAAAAAAGCAGCCGCGCGGGCTGCTTTTTTTGTGGATGTAATAATCAGGACTGATTATTAGCCGCAATGATTTTCGCCACTTTATCGGCTTCAGTCGTTAACTGAAGCTGACGGTAAGCATTTTCCATCAACGGCAACGCTTCATGAGTTGCCTCGGTGTCCGGATAATCCTTCATCATCGTTTCCACACGATTAACTACAGCGACATACGCACCGCGCTTGGTATAGAATTGCGCCACCGAGAGTTCATACTTCGCCAGACGTTCTTTCAGGAACGCCAAACGTTTCTGCGCATCCGCAGCATATTGGCTGTTTGGATAACCGCGCAGTAGCTGCGAGAAGTCACGGAAAGCATCACGAGCGTGCGTCGGATCGCGATCGGAACGATCGATACCGAAGAAGCCCTGTAATGCTGAATCATCCAGCGCCATATCCGTGAGACCTTTCATATAAATGACATAGTCGATGTTCGGATGGGTTGGATTCAGACGCATAAAACGTGAAATAGCGGCTTGCGCCAGTGGCAGATCGGCATTTTTGTAATACGCGTAGATCAAATCCAGCTGTACTTGCTGCGAGTAAGGACCAAACGGATAGCGGTTATCCAGTGCTTCCAGTTGCTTAATCGCCGCTTTAAAGTTACCGTCCTGCAGCTTTTGCTGAGCCGTGGCGTAAATTTCAGACGGCGGGCTGTCCGGGACGGGATCCGATGAGCCGGAACAGCCCACAAGCGCCAGGCTCAGGCTCAGTGTGGCAGCAGCCACCAGATGTTTCATACGCGTCATGACGAAATGATTATCCTCAAAGTGTTATAGCAGAAGCTGTCCGTATAGCTCCCAATTATGGCCAGGTACGATAGCACATTATATTAAACGGCATCGCCGTGAAAACCCAACGTTAACGAAGAAGCTGTATATGGCACAACAAGTTCAACTCACCGCAACGGTGTCCGAAGCACAACTTGGACAACGCTTAGATCAGACTTTGGCAGAATTGTTCCCTGATTATTCACGTTCTCGTATAAAAGAGTGGATTCTCGAGCGTCGAGTCAGCGTAAACGGCACCATCATCGATAAACCAAAAGAGAAAGTTTTTGGCGGTGAGCATGTCGCGATCGATGCTGAGATCGAAGAAGAGCAACGCTGGGAAGCGCAAAATATCCCCTTAAACATCGTTTATGAAGATGACGATATTCTGGTGATCAACAAGCCGCGTGGTCTGGTGGTACATCCAGGCGCCGGTAATCCTGACGGCACGGTGCTTAATGCACTGCTTTATCATTATCCACCGATCGTTGACGTACCTCGTGCAGGTATTGTTCATCGTCTGGATAAAGATACCACCGGTTTGATGGTGGTTGCGAAAACCGTGCCTGCACAAACTCACCTGGTTGAAACGCTGCAGCTGCGTGAAATTACGCGTGAATATGAAGCGGTAGCCATTGGTACCATGACAGCGGGCGGTACGGTGGATCAGCCAATGGCGCGCCACTCAACTAAACGTACGCACATGGCAGTACATCCAATGGGTAAACCGGCAACCACGCACTATCGCATTATGGAACACTTCCGTGCCCATACGCGTTTACGTTTGCGCCTGGAAACCGGCCGTACGCATCAGATTCGTGTGCATATGGCGCATATCGACCACCCGCTGGTGGGTGATCCGTTGTACGGTGGCCGTCCACGTCCACCAAAAGGTGCCTCTGAAGCCTTCATCAATACGCTGCGCGGCTTTGACCGTCAGGCGCTGCACGCCACGATGTTACGTCTTTATCATCCGATTACCGGTATCGAGATGGAATGGCATGCGCCATTGCCGCAGGATATGGTGGATTTGATTGATGCCCTGAAAGCCGATACCCATGAGTTCCGCGATCAGATGGATTGGCTATGAGTGAATGGATCATCCCGGACTGGCCTGCGCCGCAGCGTGTTCGGGCATGTTCCACCACACGTTTTGGCGGTTTAAGCCATGCACCATGGGATTCGCTGAATCTTGGTGGACACGTCGGCGACCTTGCAGAGCACGTTGCGCTTAATCGGCAACGTTTAGTTGAGCAGCTGGCGTTACCGGCGATGCCGCAATGGCTAAATCAAATCCATGGTCAGGTCGTCGCGCGTTTACCTTCAACGGAGACGCTACCTCCTGCGGATGCTGCAATTACGCGTGAAAACGGGGTGGTTTGCGCAGTGATGACGGCGGATTGCTTGCCGGTGCTGTTTTGCAGCAGAGATGGCAGTGAAGTAGCAGCGGCACATGCTGGCTGGCGCGGCCTCTGCAATGGCGTACTGGAACAGACCTTATCGCAGTTTCATTGTCCGGCGAAAGACATCCATGCCTGGCTTGGCCCGGCAATTGGTCCGCAGGCATTTGAAGTTGGGCCAGAAGTCAGATCGGCATTTATGGCTCACGCCGAACAAGCTGAAGAGGCTTTTCGCCCGGAAGGTAGCAAATATTTTGCCGATATTTGGATGCTGGCACGCCAGCGTCTGCAGGCCGCCGGCGTGCACTCCATAAGTGGTTCAGCGCGTTGTACCTTCCATGAACGTGATGATTTTTTCTCCTTCCGGCGCGACGGCATCACCGGGCGTATGGCAACTTTGATTTGGCTGAGATAACCTTACGCCACAAGACGGTCCAGTTAGCGTATTTTTTGCTCACAACTCAGGTCATTAACCTTGAAAAATTTGAGGGATGACCTCATTTAATCTCCAGTAGCATTTTGACCTGTAATGGGAGGAATTATGCGTCTGGATCGTCTTACTAACAAATTTCAACTGGCTCTAGCCGATGCACAGTCCCTTGCTCTGGGACATGACAATCAATTCATTGAACCCCTTCACATGATGAGCGCGTTGCTCAATCAGGAAGGCGGATCGGTGCGTCCGTTGCTAAGCGCAGCGGGTGCCGATGTAGCTGGTCTGCGTACCAGTATCGAAGAAGCAATTAATCGACTGCCGCAGGTAGAAGGTACCGATGGTGACGTCCAGCCATCCGCCGATCTTATTCGGGTGCTTAATCTGTGCGACAAGCTGGCGCAAAAGCGCGGCGATAACTTTATATCATCCGAATTATTTGTTTTGGCGGCCCTCGATTCACGTGGCTCACTGGCTGATCTATTGAAGTCAGTTGGCGCGACATCGGAAAAACTCTCTCAGGCCATCGACCAATTACGGGGAGGAGATAACGTGAACGATCAAGGTGCTGAAGATCAGCGTCAGGCATTGAAGAAATACACTATTGACCTTACAGAGCGTGCCGAGCTAGGCAAGCTTGATCCGGTCATTGGTCGTGACGAAGAGATCCGTCGCACCATTCAGGTGTTGCAGCGTCGTACCAAAAACAACCCGGTGTTGATTGGTGAGCCCGGCGTAGGTAAAACCGCCATCGCTGAAGGCTTAGCACAGCGCATCATTAATGGTGAAGTTCCGGAAGGGCTGAAGGGGCGTCGCGTACTGGCTTTAGATATGGGCTCGCTGGTGGCGGGTGCCAAATATCGCGGTGAATTTGAAGAGCGTCTTAAAGGCGTGCTTAGCGATCTGGCGAAACAGGAAGGTAACGTCATCCTGTTTATCGACGAGTTGCACACGATGGTTGGCGCTGGTAAAGCGGACGGCGCAATGGATGCGGGTAACATGCTGAAGCCAGCGTTGGCGCGCGGTGAACTGCACTGCGTTGGTGCTACCACGCTGAACGAGTATCGTCAGTTCATTGAGAAAGATGCCGCGCTGGAACGCCGTTTCCAGAAGGTATTCGTGGCTGAGCCGAGCGTGGAAGATACCATCGCAATTCTGCGCGGTCTTAAGGAACGTTATGAACTGCATCACCACGTGCAGATCACCGATCCCGCGATTGTGGCTGCGGCAACGCTTTCGCATCGTTATATTTCCGATCGTCAGCTGCCGGATAAAGCGATTGACCTGATCGACGAAGCGGCATCCAGCATTCGTCTGCAAATGGATTCTAAGCCGGAGTCGCTTGATCGTCTGGAGCGTCGCATCATCCAGTTAAAACTGGAGCAGCAGGCGCTGAAGAAGGAGTCGGATGACGCCAGCCTGAAGCGCCTGGAAATGCTGGAAAGCGAACTCGATCAGAAAGAGCGTGAATACGCTGAACTGGAAGAGGAGTGGAAAGCGGAAAAAGCCTCCTTAACCGGCACGCAGAACATTAAAGCAGAGCTGGAGCAAGCACGCCTGACGATGGAGCAAGCGCGTCGTGTTGGCGACCTTGGTCAGATGTCTGAGCTGCAGTACGGTAAAATTCCAGAGCTGGAAAAACAGTTAGCCATCGCTACGCAGTCTGAAGGTAAAACCATGAAGCTGTTACGCAACCGCGTGACGGATGTGGAGATTGCCGATGTGCTGGCACGTTGGACCGGTATTCCTGTCGCGCGCATGATGGAAGGTGAACGTGAGAAGTTGCTGCGCATGGAGCAAGAGCTGCACGCTCGAGTGATCGGTCAGAACGAAGCGGTGGAAGCGGTATCGAATGCAATCCGTCGTAGTCGTGCAGGTTTGTCGGATCCAAACCGTCCGATTGGTTCCTTCTTGTTCCTCGGACCAACCGGCGTGGGTAAAACCGAATTGTGTAAAGCACTGGCTAACTTCCTGTTCGACAGTGACGATGCGATGGTACGCATTGATATGTCCGAGTTTATGGAAAAACATTCGGTGTCGCGTCTGGTGGGTGCTCCTCCAGGATATGTTGGTTACGAAGAGGGCGGTTATCTGACGGAGGCGGTACGTCGTCGTCCTTATTCAGTTATTTTACTGGATGAGGTTGAGAAGGCGCACCCTGATGTGTTCAACATCTTGTTGCAAGTACTGGACGATGGGCGCTTAACTGACGGACAGGGCCGTACGGTCGATTTCCGTAATACCGTAGTCATCATGACTTCGAACCTCGGTTCCGATCTCATTCAGGAACGTTTTGGTTCTCTGGATTATCCGGAAATGAAAGAGGTGGTGATGACGGTTGTTGGACAGCATTTCCGTCCTGAATTTATCAACCGTATAGATGACATGGTAGTTTTCCACCCGTTGGGCGAAAAACATATTGCATCTATTGCGCAGATTCAGTTGCAGCGTTTGTATCATCGTCTCGAGGAGCGCGGTTATCAACTGCATATCTCTGAGGCGGCGCTCAAGCTGCTTGGCGAAAATGGTTATGACCCGGTTTATGGTGCGCGTCCGTTGAAGCGTGCAATCCAGCAGCAGATTGAAAACCCGCTGGCGCAGCAGATTCTCTCTGGTGCTTTGGTTCCGGGTAAAACTATTGAAATGGACGTTAAAGATGATGTGATTGTTGCTCACCAATAATCCATTGTGATTAAAACGGGCCTTCGGGCCCGTTTTTTTGGCCTTATCGCAAGAAATAGCTGGTTTTTACAACGTATCGCCTGGAAAGTGAGCGGTCGTGCAAAAACTTTGAATTTGCACTTGTCACCTCCGAATAACTCCCTATAATGCGCCACCACTGAGACGGCAAAGCGGCAACGCAGGCGGCTTAGCAGGGAGTGAAGAAATTCATCCCGCCGG